>NZ_FRDN01000017.1 GCF_900143285.1 Desulfitobacterium chlororespirans DSM 11544 | reverse complement strand
CTCCAGCTCGTCTACTTCATCATCTGTCTTGTGCTTGCCGCGCCTGTCTGTGAGGCCTGCTTCACCGGATTCAAGATAGTTCTTTACCCAGGTGTAGACTTGGCTGTAGGAAACATCATACAGGGCGGCTGTTCCTTTATAGTCTTTACCGTGAGCGATGCAGTACTCGGTCATCTCTTTCCTCTCTGCCAGAGTGGTCTTTCGTCTTGCGTTTGCCATATAAACCTCCCGTTTCGGATCATAGTCCTTGAGTTCTTTATTGGCATTATAACGCTTTATCCATTGCCTGAGAACTTCCCTGGCTGAAATAGTATAGTTTGCTACGATGTCATCCACGCTGCCCTCTCCGCGAAGAACAGCTTCGACGCACATCGTTTTGAATTCTTTGCTGTAATGCGCATTGCCCTGTTTTTTTTTAAAGCATGATGCACCTTGCTTCCTATATTTGTGAACCCACTCCCTGAGCGTTTTTGCGCCAATTCCATGCACTTCAGCAAGGTAATCATATGAACCTTGCCCGGATAGATAGTCTTCAACAACTTTTATTTTCCATTCGGCACTATGCGGTGATTTGGACATAAAAATATCCTCCTAAAGTAGATTTGGATATTTCCATGGTCTACTTTAGGAGGAGCATATCACATTTAGGGGTGCTTCTATTCTTTAGATTCATTTCAAATCAAATCGATACTCAGGCTTTGCTTCTCCTGGGTATCCTGAAAGAAGAACAGGCATGACCAGAAGACCAAAGCCTTGGAATCGGAGATGGCCAAGCAGGGGCTAACAGGATGTAGTAAAAAAGCAGGGAGGATAATATCCATATCCTCCCTGTATAAAGAAGAGGTAATCCGGTTACTGCCAAGAAAACCGGAAAAATATCATAAAGCTTCCTCGAATGATTCAGAATTCGATTCCTTTCTGAGCTTTGACCCCTTTCCGAAAAGGGTGCCTGATTTCTCTCATCTCGCTAACCAGATCGGCTTTCTCGATAATTTGCGGCTTGGCGCCGATACCGGTAAGGACGAGATGTATTTCGGAAGGTTTGTTGTCGATCAAGGCCAGAACCGCTTCCTCGGAGATTAGACTGCAGATTACAGCACAATTGATTTCATCCAAAATAATCATATCCCACTTACCTGATTTGATTTCTATCTCCACAGTCTGCAAGGCTTTTTCTGCTGCGAGCTTAGGCCCGGAAAAAGCTTTTTCATCGCAATCCCTGACGAAGCCTTCACCCATTTGGTAGACGGTGAAAGATGGCCCCAGCTTTTCCGCGGCCCGCAGTTCGCCGCTGTCCTGCCCTTTAATGAACTGAATGACCAATACCTTTAAACCCTGACCCCAGGCCCTCATTCCCAGGCCAAACGCCGCGGTGGTTTTTCCTTTGCCGTCTCCGGTATGAACAATAACCAACCCTTTTTGCTTCTCCGTTTTAATCCCTCCAATATTTTACAAAAAAATAAAAAAACCCTTCACTAAGGAAGGGCGGACTTATGCTCTATACTACGGGTTGAGCCGCATAGACCAAATACTTCCTAACATCCCGTAGGCAGTTCACGTAGTTTGGCAAGAGCAGGTCTCCTGGCTTAAGTTCCTCATCACCCCACGTCTTCCCGGAAATAATTCCAGTGACAAAATTGTGAGCTGATTCCCTTTACAGTGGCGGGCACCGCGTCAGCTTCTACTGACTTCCCTTTTCAATTCTTACCTGAGTAAGAATCACTCTTCAGCCAATTATTTGATTTGATTAATCATAACACAACGTCTATCTGAATACAATTCCTGTTTGTTTGTGATCAGATAATAAGACCGAAGCTGAGCCTCGGTCTTTTCATACACCCTTTGGGTTTTACTTGGCAACTTGACTTATTAGCGAATCCTCTTTATTCCTAACTGAATGGGCTGTCTATCGGCCCCCTATCTCAGGCTGAGATAGGGGCCTTTCCTCTTCGCCTATGAGCGGAGCGTATCGAGAGTTTTCTTAATCTCTTCGAGGAAATCCTTGGTATTGACGGTTTTGATATTGGGCAGTTCCGAGATCAGAGCCAGGTCCTTGGTCATAATTCCGGCTTCGATGGTCTTTAAAGAAGCTTCTTCCAACTGCGTGGCAAAGTCGGCTAAATCCGGCAAACCATCCAGCTCTCCCCGCTTCTTAAGGGCGCCTGTCCAGGCAAAAATGGTGGCGATGGGGTTGGTCGAGGTATCTTCCCCCTGAAGATGCTTGTAATAGTGCCGGGTCACAGTCCCGTGGGCAGCTTCATATTCAAAATAGCCCTCCGGGGAAACCAGTACCGAGGTCATCATGGCCAGACTGCCAAAGGCCGTGGCCACCATGTCCGACATTACATCCCCGTCATAATTCTTGCAGGCCCAGATATAGCCCCCCTCGGAGCGGATGACCCGGGCGACGGCGTCGTCGATGAGGGTATAGAAATACTCCAGCTGAGCCTCTGCAAAGCGTTCCTTATATTCCTGGTCATAAATTTCCTGGAAAATATCCTTAAACGTGTGATCATATTGCTTGGAGATGGTGTCTTTCGTGGAAAACCACAGATCCTGCTTGACATCCAGAGCGTAATTAAAACAAGCCCGGGCAAAACTCTCAATGGATTCATCCAGGTTATGCATGCCCATGAGAATTCCTTTGCCCTTAAAGTCGAAGATGGTTTGACGGGATTCCTCCCCATGTTCACCTGAGAAAACCAGCTCCGCCTTGCCGGGGCCACCCACCCGATACTCCACATTTCTATAGATATCGCCATAGGCATGACGAGCGATGGTGATCGGCTTCTTCCAGGTAGTGACCAAAGGTTTGATCCCTTCTACCAGGACAGGGGCACGAAAGACCGTCCCGTCGAGAAGAGCCCGAATCGTACCATTGGGGCTTTTCCACATTTGCTTGAGATTGTATTCCTCAACCCGCTGGGCATTGGGTGTAATCGTCGCACATTTAACCGCTACCCCATATTTTTTGGTGGCCAAAGCTGCGTCAATGGTGATCTGGTCATCGGTTTCATCCCGTTTCTGCAGACCCAGATCATAATACTCGGTCTCCAATTCAATATAAGGGTGAAGCAGGATCTCCTTGATATAGTCCCAGATAATCCGGGTCATTTCATCTCCGTCCATTTCCACCAGGGGGACATTCATTTGAATTTTAGCCATAGCTTCCTCCTTAGATTAAGTCATTTTATAGGTTAGGTTAATGATTTTGCTTTTCTCTATGCAAATCTTCGTAAATATACATAAGCTCCTTATCAAAAAGGGAGCGCTTCATATCCACAGCAAAGGCTCTGACCCGGGCCAGCAGCTCACCGGCCTCTTCCTCAGAAATCTCTTTGCCGTATTCATTGCGGAACTTAGCTTTGATGGCGGCAGTTCCTGAGTGCTTGCCAATCACAATCTGGCGCTCCAGGCCCACTTCCTCCGGTTTAAACACTTCGTAAGTGAGGGGATTTTTCAAGGCCCCGTCGGCGTGAATCCCTGACTCATGGGCAAACATATTGCTGCCTACGATGGCCTTCCAGGCAGGAACAGAGCGTCCTGACGCTCTCGCTACAAATTCTGAAACCTCTACAAAGCGCTCTGTGGCAAATTTCAGATCGACTCCGGCCAAATACTTAAGGGCCATAACAATTTCCTCTAAAGCTGCATTACCAGCCCGCTCGCCCAAACCGTTGACCGTTACTCCAATATGGCTGGCTCCCGCTTTCACACCGGCTAAGGCGTTGGCCGTTGCCATACCAAAGTCATTATGAGTATGCATCTCCACATCGATATCGATGGTTTCTTTGATCTTCGTAATGCGTTCAAAGGTCGTAAAAGGCTCAAGGATCCCCACCGTATCGCAATAACGAAGCCGGTCCGCCCCCGCCTCTTTGGCCAGCCGGGCAAATTCCAGGAGAAAATCCATATCGGAGCGCGAGGCATCTTCGGCATTCACCGAGATATAAAGCCCGTTCTTCTTGGCAAATTCGGCAGCCTTGACCATCCGGGCCAAAACATCTTCCCGGGTAGTCATCAGTTTATGTTCGATATGAATGTCTGAGGTGGAAATAGATATAGCCACCGCATCACAGCCACAATCCAGGGATTTTTCGATATCTGCTATGACCGCCCGGTTCCAGCCCATAATACTGGCTTTCAAGCCCATTTTAACAATATCACGGATTGCCTTCTGCTCATCGCCGCCCATGACCGGAACCCCGGCCTCAATCTGATGGACACCAAGATCATCCAGCATCCGGGCAATCATCAGCTTCTCCTGATTAGAAAATACTACTCCTGCAGTCTGTTCTCCATCCCGCAAGGTGGTGTCTACGATCGTTAATTTTCTTTCCTCCACGCCGATTCAGCTCCTTAGCATATTTGCAACACTTCATCGAACTTAATACTAACACAATCTAGAAATTTGTGAACTATTCTACGCCAACAAATACTGTATACTTTTTCGAACAGTAAAAAAACAAGACTTCCTTTCTGTCCGATTATACTCCAGAAAAGAAGTCCGATTGCTTATAGCTTTGCCGCGAAGTCCTTCAATTTTAACCCTACATTGCGCAACTCGTCGATGGTTGCGGTATTCTCCTGAATCGCGGCTGCTTGCTGCTGCGAGATCGCTCCTGATTCCTCGGCTGAAAGGATCATATTCTTGACCGCCGAGGAAATCGCCTCGATGATGACCTTTACCTGTTCTGTGGAATGTTTGCTTTCATCGGCCAATTTCCGGATTTCCTGGGCGACGACACCAAACCCCCGCCCATATTCTCCAGCCCTGGCGGACTCGATCGCTGCATTTAAGCCGAGCAGATTGGTCTGATTGGATATAGATTTGATCGAATTGATGATGACTTCCGTTTCGGCAATTTTCTTATCGGACAATTGGGCCTTTTCGGTAAGCGCTTGCCCGACTTCCGCCAGCCTTGCCGCTCCAGAAGCAATCTCATTCATAGCCTCGGCCATTTGGTCCAGCGTATCAGCTAATTGCTCAGCAACTTGATTGACATCCTGCTGTTTTTTTCGGCCTGTAGCACATATTACAGTACCTACGGAATTGTTATTTTCATCGAGAATCGGAATGTTAACCCCTTTAAATGGCATGCCGTCACGAACATTAAAGGATGTTTTTCTCTTTTCCACCATACACTTTTCCGTGGCTTTTCCCCATACTTTACTTCCCACAGTGATGCCAATCGGTAAATCGGCACCTTCCACAGCTTGTATGTATTTTTCGCCATCAGTTACATAGAGTGCCATATCTTCAGGCAGAGACTTAACGATATGAGGCAAAACACCAACCAGAGCCTGCAACGCTTCCTGCCCTTTCAATACTTCCATTTTCTTTCCTCCAGACTTCGCAATTGAACGAGACTTAGGATTCACCATCATTTTACTATGGTTTTTCAATGGAAACAATCTTGTGAATGACTATTTTGAAATTTCCGATTATAAAAGTTGATGCCTTTACCAGAGCATACGCTTTCATCTCTTTTCTTGTGCCATTATGCACAAACGGTCAGACAGTTACACTTACTATTGTCTGCACATCTATAGTATATGAGGATAGCTTAACATATTTTGGTATGATCGTCTTTGTTCAATATTGACAATTATTTCTAATATTTTTGACATAATTGCATAAACATCCCTAATTAGACCAATTTTCTTCAGCAAAATAATTATTCTTTGCCCATCTTGTGCCTATCTTGCTAAAAAGCTTCCCTTCCAAGACTATGTCCGGAAAAGAAGCTTCTTAAGCAAATCTTCTGAGCTTTACTGAACTTTAGACTTAAAACTTCGCCAGCTGCTCCTTTAGTAAGTCGTTGACCACGCCGGGGTTAGCCTGGCCTTTGGTGGCCTTCATGATCTGACCGACCAGGAAGCCGATGGCCCGGTCTTTGCCGGCCTTATAGTCTTCCACCGATTGGGGATGAGCGGCAATCACTTCATCCACCAGCTTCAGCAAGGCAGCTGTATCGCTGATTTGGGCTAAGCCCTTCTCTTTGATGATAACTTCCGGGTCCTTCCCGGATGCAAACATTTCCTCTATAACCGTTTTGCCGATCTTACCGCTGATGGCTCCTTTTTCGATCAAAGTCAGGAGCTGAGCCAGCTGAGAGGGCCGCACCGGGGATTCTTCCACAGCGATTTGTCCGGCATTGAGGAGACGGGTGAATTCCCCCATGACCCAATTGGCCAAGGTCTTGGCATCTGCATAATGTTTCAACGCCTCGTCAAAAAAATCCGACAGTGCCTTGGATGCGGTGAGCACTCCCGCGTCATACTCCGTCAGCCCCAGGGACTGATAGCGTTCCCGGCGCGCGGCCGGCATTTCCGGAAGGGTTTGGCGGATTTCTTCCACCCACTCCCTGGCGATGACCAAGGGCACCAGATCCGGCTCCGGAAAATAGCGGTAATCATGAGCCTCCTCCTTAGAACGCAAGGAAAGGGTAACCCCCTTGCCCTCATCCCAGGTCCGGGTTTCCTGAATAACTTTTTCCCCATGCTCTAAAAGCTGAGCCTGCCGCCCAATTTCATATTCCAGGCAGCGCCGTACCGAGCTGAAGGAATTGAGATTCTTCGTTTCGGTCCGGGTGCCAAACTCCTGCTGTCCGTGGGGGCGCAGGGACACATTGATATCAAAGCGAATCGATCCTTGTTCCATCCGGCAATCGGAGACTTCCGTGTACTGAATGGTCCGCACCATTTCTTCTAAAAAGCTTACCACTTCAGCAATAGACCTCATATCCGGCTCTGATACAATCTCCAGGAGAGGCACTCCGGTCCGGTTGTAATCCACAAAAGACTCTTCCGAGGTGGAGATGGTGGCGCCGCTATGCACCAATTTTCCTGCATCATCTTCCATATGAGCCCGGGTTATGCCGACCCGCTTCTTTTCCCCGTCCACCGCAAATTCCAACCAGCCGTTTTTGCAGATGGGCAGATCATACTGGGATGTCTGAAAGTTCTTAGGGGCATCCGGATAAAAATAATTCTTGCGATCAAATTTAGAGAAGTCGGCAATGTCGCAATTTAATGCCAGGCCCGCTTTGATGGCCAGATTGACCACTTCACGGTTGAGAACCGGCAATACTCCGGGCAGTCCCAGGCAAACCGGGCAGACATGGGTATTCTGCTCTCCCCCAAACTCAGTGGAGCAATTGCAGAAAATCTTGGTCTTGGTGGCCAATTCCACATGGACTTCCACACCGCAGACCATTTCATAATGTTCAAAAACGCTCATTACCGCGCACCTCCTTTGCCTAGACCCGGTTTCATAGTATGGAAGGCGGTATTTTTCTCAAAGGCGTAGGCCGCTTTATAGAGGGTTCCTTCAGCAAAATGTTTCCCCATCAGCTGCATGCCCACGGGCAGTCCGTCCGCAAAGCCGGCCGGAATGGATATGGCAGGGATACCGGCCAGGTTAATGGGAACCGTGCAGACATCAGACAGATACATGGTCAGGGGATCTCCGGATTTCTCCCCGATGCGGAAAGCGGTGGTGGGGGTTGTCGGGGAAAGGAGCACATCAAATTTTGCCAAAGCCTCTTCAAAGTCCCGAACGATTAAGGTCCTCACCTTTTGGGCTTTCAAATAATAGGCATCATAATAGCCGGCACTTAAGGCATAGGTGCCCAGCATGATCCGGCGTTTAACCTCTGGGCCGAAACCTTCCGCCCGGGTTTGGCAGAACATCCCGATCACATCTTCAGCCCCTTCGGCCCGCTGGCCATAGCGAACCCCATCATAACGGGCCAGGTTGGAGCTGGCTTCTGCCGTGGCAATCAAATAATAAGCTGGCATAGCATATTCCGTGTGGGGCAGGGAGCATTCTTCAACGATCGCTCCCAGACTTTCATAAGTACGCAGGGCTTCTTGAATAACCCCTTCCACCTGGGGAGCCAGCCCTTGTCCAAAGTACTCCTTGGGTACGCCGATGCGTAAGCCCCGGATATCCTCGCTTAAGAATTGAGTATAATCCGGTTTCTCAAAGACGGCCGAAGTGGAATCCTTCCCATCATGTCCGGCGATAGCGTTAAGGATCAGCGCATTATCTCTTACAGTTTTCGTCACCGGCCCGATTTGATCCAGGGAAGAGGCATAGGCGATCAGCCCATAACGGGACACGGCACCATAGGTAGGCTTTAGACCCACCACACCGCAGAAAGCTGCCGGCTGGCGAATCGAGCCCCCTGTATCGGAACCTAAGGCATACACCGCTTGGTCGGCGGCCACCGCAGCTACAGAACCTCCGGAAGATCCTCCCGGTACCCGTTCCGGATCCCAGGGATTGCGAGTGTTGAAAAATCCTGAGTTCTCCGTAGAAGAGCCCATGGCGAATTCATCCATATTGAGCTTGCCTAACAGAACGGCGCCTGAGTCATGCAACTTCTCCGCCACTGTAGCTTGATAAGGGGGAATGAAATTCTCGAGAATTTTAGAGGAACAGGTTGTGCGAATTCCTTCTGTGCAAAGATTATCTTTCAGGGCCATGGGAATCCCCTCTAAAATCCCCAGCTTCTCTCCCCGCCCTAATTTTTCATCCACAGCCTTGGCCTGGGCAAGGGCTTCTTGCTTGGTAACTGTAATAAAGGCTCTGATATCGGGATCTACGGCTTCAATTCTATCCAAAAACCCTTGGGTGAGCTCTGTAGCACTGAGCTTCTTGCTCTCCAATAACTCATGCAGCTCACCAATGGTCAGCGCAGTCATCTCCATGAAGTTCTTTTCTCCTTTCAGATATAAACAACCTTAAACAATCCGCGGTACTTTAAAGAAACCATCCTGGGCATCAGGTGCATTAGCCAGCACCTTTTCCCGGGCCATGGAGGGCTTAACCTGATCTTCCCGCAGCACATTATGTAAGGGCACTGCATGGGCTGTGGGTTTTATATCGTCCGTATTCAGCTTTTCCAGCATGGCGGCATAGTCCAGAATGGAGTTTAACTGTTCTGTATTGGTCACCAATTCTTCTTCCGTCAATGCCAAGCGGGCCAGAAAGGCCACATGTTCTACTTCTTCGCGAGAGATTTTCACTTCATTCACCATCCCCTGTACAAAATAACGGTTAGAGTTTAATACTATAGCCTCAGAATGTATATTACAACAATTTTATGGGTAAATATACATTTTTCTGGAACAAAAATCAAGTTTTTAGGGCAACAGCTCAGCAAATTCCTCTTCGCTTAAAACCGGGATCCCCAGTTCTCTGGCCTTGACCAGCTTGGAACCGGCCTTCTCCCCGGCGACCACAAAGGCGGTTTTCTTGCTGACACCGCTGGCAGCCTTGCCTCCGAACTCTTCGATCATGGTCTCTACATAGTGGCGATCCCAGCGCTCTAAAGATCCCGTCACCACAATGCTTTTCCCCGCAAAAATCTGAGGCTTGGCAGAATGCTGCGCCCTCATCGCTACTCCTGCCTGGCGCAGTTTATTCAGGAAGTGGTGAGTGCTTTCCTGCTGGAAGAACTGAGCGATACTTTGGGCCATAGCGGGACCAACATCCGGAATCTCCTGCAATTCCTCTACCTGAGCTTTCTCCAGGTCTTCCATGGTTCCGTATTTTTGGGCTAAGATCTTACCGGCCTTTTCTCCCACATGCCGAATTCCCAGACCGAAGATGAGGGAAGCCAATCCCCGTTCTTTGCTGTCTTCGATGGCTTTGAGCAGATTCTCGGCAGACTTTTTGCCCAGCCGTTCTAATGGAACCAGAGCATCATATTCCAAAGAATAAAGATCGGCGGCATCCTTAATCAGTCCGGCTTCCAAAAGCTGATAAATAACCGCCGGTCCCAGTCCATCAATATTCATGGCATTCCGGGACACAAAATGAATAATGGCTTCCCGCTGCCGGGCCGGACAGGTGATGCTTGTACAGCGGTGGGCTGCTTCCCCTTCTTCCCGGATGACCGGACTTTGGCACTCAGGACAGAGCTCGGGCATCTCAAAGATCCGCTCCCCACCTGTCCGCTTCTCCGGCAGGGTTTTCACCACTTCAGGGATGACATCTCCAGCCTTTTGGATCAAAACATGATCCCCGATGCGAACATCCTTGGTGCGGATATTATCCAGGTTATGAAGAGTAGCCCGGCCCACTGTGGAGCCGGCCACAAAGACCGGAGTCAAATAGGCCGTAGGAGTCAGCACTCCTGTCCGCCCTACCCGAATCACAATGTCCTCCACAACAGTTTCCACCTGCTCCGCAGGAAATTTATAAGCGATGGCCCAACGAGGACTTTTGGCTGTAAAGCCCAGTTCCCGCTGCTGAGCGATATCATTGACCTTGATCACCAGTCCGTCAATATCATAAGGATAGTTATGGCGTTTCTCCACCATTTCCCCGCAATAAGCAATAACCTCTTCAATGGCGGAAAAGACCCTATATTCAGGGTTAACCGAGAACCCCTGCTCCTTAAGATAATCCAATACGGCAGTCTGGGAAGCCAGCTCTCCCCCTTCAGGAGTCAGGACTTGATAAGCAAAATACCCTAATTTGCGCTGGGCCGTGATCTTGGAGTCAAGCTGGCGCAAAGAACCGGCCGCCGCATTTCGGGGGTTGGCAAAGAGAGGCTGTCCAGCCTCCTCCCGTTCCTGATTCAGGCGCAAAAAGGAACCCTTAGGCATATAACCCTCTCCCCGCACATCCAGGCGGGCGGCCTGCTTACGCAGCCGCAAGGGAATAGCGGATATGGTCTTCAGATTAGCTGTAATTTCTTCACCCACTTCACCGTCGCCGCGAGTAGCGCCGCGAACCAGAGCACCATCTTCATAAGTTAAAGCAACGGTTAAGCCATCGATCTTAAGCTCCACCACATACTCCACTTCAGCAACCAAAGCGCGGACCCGGCGGTCAAACTCCAGAAGTTCCCCGGCATCAAAAGCATTATCCAAACTAAGGAGGGCTTCAGCATGACGAACTTTAGGGAATTCCTTGGCGATATAGCCGCCGACCCGTTGGGACGGGGAATCGGGAGTCAGGAATTCCGGGTGTTCTTTCTCCAGGCGAATCAACTCCTGAAGAAGTGCGTCATACTCTGCATCACTTAAGGTCGGCTGGTCCAAGCCATAATATTGATAATTGGCTTCCTCGATTTGTTCACGTAAGGCCTCGATTCTTTGTGACACATCGGACATAAATATATTCCCTCCTTGCATTGACTAAAAATATCCAGGTCGGGGCAAAGCCCCGCCCGCTTAGACCCATAAAGCAGCCCAAGGATTTTGCTTTACAATAGGGAGCGGATTTAAGCGAGCGGAAACAAAACTTCGCGAAAAGCACGCAGCGGAGTCGGGTTGGAAACAGGACGTTTCCAACCGCCCATTGAGCAGGAGCGATTTGGGCGGCGTCCCGACGGAGCGGAGGGCTTTGAGCGTTAGTTTTGTCCGCGCAGCTTATGGAGCGACCGGTGTAAAGCAAAATCCTGGAGAATTAGCTTGCGGCCCTTTTAAGCATTCAGCTTTGTATTGTACAGGAGAGGCGCTGCGGGTTACCCTCACAACGCCATCTATAGTCTAACCCGTTAAGGGAACTCAATTCTCCGGGAGCTATTTATTGAAGAAAATATCTCGACAAGGGGGGAACCACTTGCTTCTTCCGGGACAGCACCCCAGGGAGGAAGATGCTTTCCTTGTCCAGAGGTTTATCAAAAGCCTTGGCTATTTCTTCAGGCTTAGCGCCGCTGATGAACAATTCCGTGTTTTCCTCCAAGAGGTCGGTCACCATCAGCATCAGGTAATTCATAGCCCGCTGACCGCGAATCTCTTCCAGCCTTTGAGATAATTCGACCCGCAATTGATCCAGACCTTCCAGCCCCATGACACTGAATTGACCGATGCCAACCCGGAGCTCTCCCATCGTAAATTCTTTGAGATCTTCTTCGATCAACTCATCCACTTGCCGCTCCCCAAGATTGGAAGCCGCCTTGAACATTTGCACTCCAAATTCCTTGGGATCTACTCCGGCGATGCTGGCCAGGTAAGTAGCATTCTCTCTATCGATCTCGGTGCAAGTGGGAGATTTAAAAATTACAGTATCTGACAAAATAGCTCCCAGCATGATTCCCGCTATAGCTTTTTCTGGAACAACATCCCAATCCCGATAGCATTTGGCCACGATGGTGCAGGTGGAGCCCACAGGCTCATTGCGGAAGAGAATCGGTTCTCCGGTTTGGATTCCTCCTACCCGATGGTGATCGACCACCTCAAGAATCTGGGCTTGATCCGTCCCCACAACGGCTTGGCCAAATTCATTGTGATCCACGAGAATCACTTGTTTCCGGCTCAGGCTCAGAAGATGATAGCGGCTGATCAAGCCGACGACCTTGCCTTGCTCATCCAAGACAGGATAATTGCGGAAACGGGTTTCCAACATCTTCTCTTTGACTTCGGAGATCAGATCATCTTCATTAAAAGAGACGATGCCCTCTGTCTTCATGGCATTTTGCACCGGGGCGGTCATGGGCAGCAGCCGGGCCGCCGTAAAAGTATCATAGGGTACGGAGATGACCACACAATTCTGCTGATGGGCTAAGTCTTCCAGCTCCGGCGCTAAGGTCGCACCGCCCGTAAGAATCAAGGCCGATACCCCTTGGCGGAGAACGCTTTCCTGGGCGGTCTGCCGATCTCCCATCAAGACAATATTGCCATTGCCTACATAAGCTTCCAGAGTCTCATGGCGCATGGCTCCCACATAGACATTCCCTTTAAGATCCTGCTCGGCACTGCCTACCAATAAGCGTCCGTTCAGTGTTCTGATCACGTTTTCCACCGGGATATGCAGGGATTCCAACTCATGATCCGCCATGCTCTCAATATAAGAACCGGATAAATCACCTACTGTGATCATCCCGATCATTTGCTCGGTATGATCCACCACAGGAAGTGTCTTTTGTTTACTCTCCTTCATAATCTTCCAGGCTTCCAGAAGAGAGGTTCTTGGTTTAACCGTGGGAATAGGACCATTGAGCATATCCTTGACGCGAAGATGAAGATCCTTTAAGAGCTCCGGAGCTTCTACTCCGAAAGCATTTAAGACGAATTCTGTCTCACGGTTGATTTTTCCGGCCCGGTAAGGGATAACATGGTCCATGCCCAGACGCTGTTTTAAGCGGGCATAGGCAATGGCTGCACAAATAGAATCGGTATCCGGGTTTCTATGACCTACGACATGGATTTTTTTTGACACGTTGTTCTGTCCTTTCCCATAACGACATGAATATATCAGACTAAGGGTTCTCAATCAAACCAAGCATTCCCAATCAAAGTTTAACAAGCCTGGCATATTCCGCCATAAGCTTCTTGATCTCGCCCCCAAAGACCACGGAAAGTTCAGCCGAACTCCCCTCGCCTTTGATAGCCACAATCACACCTTTGCCAAATTTGGCATGTTCCACTTTTTCTCCCACTTTATAGTCCACCCCAGGGGCATCCTGTATGGGATTGCCAATGGTTCGCTCCCCGGTTCTCCAGGGTGATGGGCCTCCTGATGGAGTCGTTGCCGGCCTTGCCGCAGCTGAATGGGGCTTCTGAGCCCGGGTAGGTGGGGGATCAATAGGGTCCCGGTCCACCAGGACATGGGTGGGAATTTCCTGAAAGAACTCGGAAGGGCGGTTGTATTGGGTTCTTCCGTAAAGCATCCGCTGCTGGGCATAGGCCAGATAGAGACGCTCCCGGGCACGGGTTATGGCCACGTAGCAAAGTCTCCGCTCTTCCGCCAAAAGCACCGGATCAAGCATGGAGCGGCTGCTGGGGAAGATTCCTTCCTCCATCCCGCCCAGGAAAACCACCGGGAATTCCAGCCCTTTGGCACTGTGGATGGTCATCATCACCACAGCATCATCTGCCTGATCCAAGGAGTCGATCTGAGCTACTAAAGACACTTGCTCCAAAAAACCTGCCAGTCCTGGAACCAGGGCATCTTCAATCCCCTCCTGGATCACCGCAGTTTCGTAGTTATCCGCTTTTTCATCGTATTCGGCGGTCACGGATAAGAACTCGCGCAGGTTTTCCAGCCGGGCTTCCGCTTCCGGTGATTTATCACTAACCAGATTATCCCAATATCCGGTCCGTTTTAATACTTCTTCAACCAATTTGGTTACTGAGCTCTCCGCGGCGGCTAAGGCTCTAAGCTCTTGCATCAGGTGGGCGAAAGCCAGCAAAGGCTTCTTGGCCCGTGACTGCAGCTCAGGTATATAGTCGGCCTCCATGATCGCATCCAGAACAGGCATCTCCTGTTCATTGGCATAGTCGAGAATCTTTTCTAAAGTGCTCTCTCCCAAGCCCCGCTTGGGAACATTCAAAACACGGGAAAAGCTCACTTGATCCGCCGGGTTATGAAGGATGCGCAGATAAGCCAGAATATCCTTGATTTCCATCCGTTCATAGAACTTAAGTCCCGAAAAAATCCGGTAAGGGATTCCTTCCTTCATAAAGCGTTCTTCAATGACCCGGGATTGAGCATTGGTGCGGTAGAGTACGGCAAACTCATTGAATTTGCGACCTTCCACATTGAGCAGACGTTGAATGCGCTCACCCATATAACGGGCTTCATCATGCTCATTGTCCGCCACGTAATAGACAATAGGCTGCCCGTCCTCATTTTCCGTCCACAGGGATTTTTCTTTGCGCTCCGTATTGTTCTGAACCACTGAATTGGCGGCCTGCAGAATAGATTTGGTTGAACGGTAATTCTGCTCCAGCTTCAAAGTTTTGGCTTCGGGATAATCCCGTTCAAAATCCAGGATATTCTGCACATCGGCTCCACGAAACATGTAGATGGATTGGTCATCATCCCCTACCACACAGAGGTTGCGGTATTTCTTAGCCAGGAGATTGACCAAAGCGTATTGGGCATGGTTGGTATCCTGATACTCATCCACAAGAATGTAGCGGAATTTATCTTGATACTGGGACAATACCTCAGGATTCTCCCGGAACAGCCGGACCGTCAGCATGATGATGTCATCAAAATCCAGCGCATTATTGGCCAGGAGTTTCTTCTGATACAGTTCGTAGACCCGTTCTGCCTTTTGCTCAAAATAATCCTTGGCTCGGTGGGAAAAGTCCTCCGGTGTCAGCAGCTTATTCTTGGCATCACTGATCACCGATTCGATTGCCCGGGGTGCAAATTTTTTCTCATCCAGGTTCAGTTCCTTCATGCAGGATTTGATCAATGCCAGCTGATCCCCACTATCATAGATGACAAAACTCCGCGAATATCCGGGCAAATAGCCGATCTCGCTTCTTAAAATCCGCACACAAGCAGAGTGAAAGGTCGCTACCCAAAGCCCTCTCCCTTCACTGCCCACCAGGCTATAGACCCGGTCACGCATTTCCTGAGCTGCTTTATTGGTAAAGGTAATGGCCAGAATGTGCCAAGGCTCAATGCCTTGGGCGATTAAATGGGCTATACGATAGGTTAAAACCCGTGTTTTCCCGGATCCTGCCCCTGCTAATATTAATAGGGGACCCTCCCGATGCTCTACCGCTTGGCGCTGAACTGGGTTCAAATCCTCTAAACGATACATCTCACTCCACCTCACTATTCGACTTATTATTATATCATAGGATGGGGAGCTTGTTTAAGACTTTCCTTGAGATTTCCTTTCAGCTTACATGAAACAGGCCGCCGTAGTTGAACGGCGGCCTGTTTAAGCCATAAATGTTACATCGTCATCGTCCAGAGGGATGATAAAAATGATATCCCCATGAGCAACGCTGGCAAAATTATAATTTTCACCATGATAATTTTTATTTAGGTTAGTTATTCAAACTTATAGTTGCCGCTGGCATCAATCGTAATCTTATTGTCGAGGATTATTACATTAGTATAGCCTTCAGCCTTCAGATGAGCCTGAGCTACTTTCGCACGGGCACCTACTGCGCAATGAACCAGGACTAAAGCATCTTTATTAGGAATGGCTTCCTTCACTTTGGCGATGGTGGCGGCATGATCCACAGTGAATTGATCTCTGACACCGAAATTCAAAGCGCCTTCAATATGGCCGGCATCATATTCACTCTTGTCACGGGCATCGAGGACATAATAGTCTTTACCAATCGTTCCTTGCATTTTCGCTACCCAGGCATCAGGCTTAAGCTGCTCGGAGCTGGCAGTGATTTTCGCTGCACCAAAGTAGCCTTTGGCATCAAAGGCAGTCCATCCGTCAAGGGCAAAAGCATTGACATAGCCTTTGTCTAAGAAAGCTTGAAGATTCTTTTTTGCTCTTCCCCCGGATTTGCAATGGACGAGGACGACGGCGTCTTTAGCTACACCTTGCAGTTTTTCGTCGATAACATCAGTATTGCCGGTGCCAAGGGTGGTATTGGCATCGATGTTGATGGAGCCTTCCAAGGCTTTCTCCAGCTTGATTTCATCGGGAGTTCTTAAGTCTACGATGTAGTAATCCTTGTTAATGGTCCCTTTCATTTTGGCTGACCAATCATCCCAGCCTAAGGTGTTGGACTCTACGGTAGGAGCAGTTGCAGCCGGTTGTTCAGGTTGCGCCGGGGTTTCCGATTTAACAGGTTCCTGACTTGCCGGCGGTTGGGCAGGTGTAGTGGATGCGGGTGCAGAGCCGCAGCCGGTAACGAGACTGAGAACAAGCAGCAGAGAAATGACCAGTGTTAAGGCTTTTGATTGTTTTAGATGTTTTAACATTCTTTTTCCCCCTTTTTTTATTTAAACTGACTCGTAATGAGCCAATTTAATTCAGAAACTTGGCCGGCGCAATCATCTCCTGCAAAGGTACATGATTCTGATCCTGACTCAGGAAAGCTTGGAGAAGGCCTTCTAATTCAGCAAGAGCCGCCATGAAAAGGCGTCCATTGACGGGAAGAGCTTCAACAGCTCTATGCAAATCCGGCAGCCAGTCAAAATGGTCCCGGCAAAACTGCTTAGCCTCTTTTTCAAAACCTCCCCCCACCAAAAAGGCCAGCAATTCCAAAAGGATGATCAGGTGATCCGGCATCATCGTGTATTCAAGTGGGATTTCCAGACCAAAAGATTTAAGAATATGCTGAACATGGTGTGCGGAATCCCCCATCAGATACCCCTTTTGAGCTTTAAAGGACACCTGAAAGCTTTCATCCCCGGTCCAGGGCTTGTAGATCGATTCAATGGGAGGGGCAAAGGGCTTCTGGACTCCTAAAAAGCAGTGATTGTAAGCAGTCACCCACTCTCCATAGGTCAGAGCATCCTTCTTAAATTCGCTTTCTCGGGGTAACCCTGCTCCTTGACTTAGTTCTTTTACCTGCAGATCGACAAGCCCCGTGCGGACCGCTGCACAGAACTCCTCATCAGGGAAGGCAAAAAACTCTGCCAAAAGCTGCAGCAAATTCTGTAAGGCCTGCCGGGAGGCACAGGTGTTATTCATAGTTACACCTTCATTCCCGTTTAATAATGAGAATCCAGAGAAAGTTTGCTTTCGGCATAATCGAACACCAGGATAATCAAGCCTACAGCCCCCATAATTAGCGACCATTCACTCCAGGTCGGTGCATAAGCATTGAACACATGCACAGCCTTGGCCGCTGCATCGGTAATTTGCAAGGGCACCACTTGACCGGCGTAGACAAAGTCCAGTCTGGAAAAGAGCAGGCCAAGCATGGTCAGGATTCCGGCCCAGAAGGATAGCCCCGGTGATGAGAATTTAGATCGATAGAGAATCAGCAAGGGAGCCACAATTCCCACCAAGACTTCCATCAGCCAGAAAGGTACTGCCATTGGACCGGATATCAAGGCTTGAGCGGCCTGAGCCACTGCCTGGTTGCCGCTGCCCAGTGATGTCCCTACCTTGATGGCCTGGAAGAGTGCAAAGACAAGCAACCCACCGGCTAAGATCTGACTAAGTGTGCGGGCAAGGTCTTTTCCCTGAGCGTTTTGTGAGGAACCCAGGGATTCTTTCCCGGACAGATAATGAATGATGGTGAGCACGGCTGCACCGGAGACCACCGCCGAGACGACCATATACGCCGGATAATAATACCCGTCCCAAAAGCTGCGGGTGGTAGTGAAACCAAACACTCTGCCTAAATTGATGATGGCGGATAATTTAACAACCAAGGACACATAGGCAATCCCTGTAGCGGCCTTGTGATTGTCTTTCATGGTAAAAAAGAACTCACCGAACAGCAGCACCAGGTAGAACCCATAAAAGACTCCCATCCAAAGAATTGGGCTGGACAAATTAGGGGAAAGCAGGAGGTAAACCATCTTAAAGGGATTGGACAGCTCCACGGCCAGCACGATGAAAGCAGCAAGCAGCAGGAGTATGGAGGCCAGCAGAGCGCGCTTGGATAGAACTTCGAATTTCCTGATGCGGAAGACATGGCCTAAGGAACCCACCAGCCCTGTCCCGGTAGCAGCCACGGCAAAGAAGACATAGCCGGAAATCAAGGCTCCCCAGGGAACGTCCGGGCTGACGCCAAAGGCATGTTCCCCGCTGATCAGGTACTTATTGATGGATCCCGCCACGGCAAAGGCCAACAAAAGAAGAGACACATAGGTCCAAATACTTCGCCGATACTTTCTTTTTTCCATGGGCTCACCTCCTTAAATACGTTTACTCTTGGCATAGTAGATTCTCGGCTTGGTATGGAGATCAGCCCGAAGCTGGATAAGGTCTTGGTTCTTAAGCAGTTCATGAAGGGGGCTGCTGGGATCATCCAAATCACCAAAAACGCGCACATCATTCATACAAGTGGATACGCAGGCCGGTGTTCCCCCATTGACCACATACTCGGCACAAAAGCGGCATTTCTCCGGCACTCCGTGCTCATTGATGACCCGGGCATTATAAGGGCAGGCCACCATACAATATTTACAGCCAATGCACTTTTGGGCATCGATTAGAACAATTCCATCTTCTCTCTTATAGGTCGCTCCTGTTGGGCAAACCGTTTGACAAGGAGCGTCGTCGCAATGCTGACATTGAACGGGAGTAATCAGCCGCTGCACCTTGGGATATTTCCCTGTCTCCTGTTCGATAAGGCTGTTAAAATTCATGGTCGGCGCTAACCCCCACTGGGTCTGGCAGGCGATTCGGCACGCATTGCAGCCTGTGCATCGGTTGGGGTCAATGAACATTACATAGTCAGCCATCATTTCCCCCCCTTTGTAATGGTTACGATGCATTCCTGCCCCATGACATGACCTGTCTTCTTATCGATTCGGGCAGGAATAAAATCGTTATAATTCACACCTTGGCCGTAGCCAAGTTCCAGTTTTTCAGAGAACGTTCCATAGGTTGAGGGCAGCCAAACACATTCGGGATGAAGGCCTTCCGTTATATGGGCCTGTACCTGTTTGGAGGTTATGTCACTGGACACCGTAACCCAATCCCCCTCCTGGATACCTAACTCACCGGCTCGGGAACTGTTTATCCACATATAAGTGCCCTTTTTCTCTTCGGTAATGGCCATTAAATATGGGTTATTGGTGGTCATGATGTGGGAATGCCAGGGCTGCTTGCCATGAATCAAACGAAACTCGTTGACTCCCGCCGGCTCCACTAAAGGAGGCACCCAAGTGGGTACGCCCAGATAGCCTTCCTTTCTCCAGGCTCCTATGGAGAATTCTATTTTTCCGGTAAAGGTGCCAAAGGTTAGCCCTTTCTCTTTAGGCAGTACTGAGGGCATAAGCTCTATGCAGCCCTTTTCCCGCAGTTCATCCACACTGACTCCGATGGGGCCCAGAGCCACTTCCAATTCTTCCTCCACGGTATAGCCGTAGAGGTTTTCGATTCCATAAGCCTTGGTCAAGCCTTTCATAATATCCAACAGGTCAAGGCTTGAAGTGGTGCTCTCCAGAGCTTTAAACCGGGTAGCCACTTGAGTCGCCGGCCAATAGATATTGCCATTAATGACCTTGGGATGTTCCGTCCGTTCCAAATAGTGGTTCTCAGGCAAAATATAATGGGCGGCGTAGAGAGAAGTTTCATTCCAGTCATAGGGAATGCTCACCACTAAATCCGCATTTTTAATCTTCTTTTGGTATTCCGGTTCAGGAGCTGAGCGCAAAGGATTGTAGGAATAAAAGAACACCATTCTGGCTCTGCCTTTTTCAATCATGTCGGGAATTCTTTGCGGAATCCCCCGGGAAGGTTCCACTAAGGGGTATTCTCCTACCTCACCGGCTCCGTCGGCGCGGATTCCTTTAGCGGCGACAGGTCCGTAATAGGTGGCTTCGGGATGGCCAAAGGTTGTGCTGGCGGCTGGAAACAGTCCGCCGGCTTTCCAGAAGTTGCCCAGCAGAGCATTGATAATAATATTGAGCATCATGGTCTCATTGGAGTTCTGGTAATGGGCGGCTAATCCGTGATAGCCGGGATCCAGGAAGGCCTGGGGAGCACTTCCGGCCAATTCTCTGGCCACTTCACGAATCTTATCGGCGGCGATACCGCAGATCGTGGCTGCCTGATCGGCGTTGAAGTCCTTATTATGCATCCAGAATTCGTCAAAGCCATAAACATATTGCTCCATAAAGCTCTGATCATAGAGTTTTTCGGTAATTAATGTGTGGGCGATTCCTAAAAAGAAAGCTAAGTCTGTCCCAGGCCGAATAGGAATCCATTCGTCGGCGATAGTCGCCAATTCACAGAAGCGGGGATCCACAACGATGATTTTCGCCCCTTGGGCTTTGGCTTCCGTGATCCGTTTCATAGCGGCGGGAATAATTCCCCCGGCATAGTTTCTTCCTGCAAAGAGCATGGTTTTGGCTTGATCAAAGTCCGGATTAAACATACCGCCCACCATGTTCTGCCAGATGTTGGTTTTTGCTGAAAAGCAGGTAGCATAATGAGTTATATAGGTAGAAGAACCAATGATATCCATGAATTGCTGGGCATAGCTCTCCTTACCCCCATGGCAGGCCCAGACCATTTTATCGCCGCCATGCTCTTCGACGATGGCTTTCATCTTGGCCCCCACCTCTTGGAAAGCCTCCTCCCAGGTCATGGGTTGGAAATTGTTTTTGTCATCCACACGCTTCATAGGCTGAGTCACCCGTCCAGGGTTATACACATTCTGAGCAATTCCATGCCCCCGCGCACAGATATGGCCTCTGGATTTCATATGAATATCATTGCCTTCAATCTTCCACAACCTGCCGTTTTTCACATAAGCCCATACTCCACAGTAGCTGGAACAGCCATTGCAAAGGGATGGAACCCGTGTGACCTCTGCATGCTTAGCCTCTTCGGCAAAAGCTTGGAAATCCATCTTTAATGCTTGGGGCAGAGCAACGGCTGTCGTGGTCGCAGCAGCAAGTTTTAAGAACGACCGACGTGATATTGGCTGCATAACCTTCCCTCCTTGTCCGTAATTCATCAACCACAACCTGCCGCACCTGTACTCGGTGGGAGATAGTTCAACGGAGTTAATTGGTAATATTCCTTAACAAGGCTGTGCACCGGAACCGCTCCCGTGGCGGCCTCCTGAGCACTCCAATAGCTCATTCCATACTTCAGAGCCACACAATCATATCCCAAGGTGACCAGGCTCCGGGCCCCCTGGCTGGCATCCATACCGTCATAGCCGATCAAAACAATCCGTTGATCCGGTGAGTAGCTCTTAACCTTATCCGAATCGGCCAATTGGCCCAGCGGAATATTGACGGCTCCTTCAAGATGCCCCTGCTGGTAATGCTTCGGTTCACGAATGTCCACCAAAAGATAGTGGTCTGCAGACCCTTGCTGCAGCTCGCTGTCAAGTTCTTCCGCAGTAATGACTCCTTTATAATTCCGATCCAGATAGGTTCTGGTGGTGTGAGCGATATACTCCTGGGTTTTCCCCTCAGGGTACTTAATTTCCGGAAGGGTATTCTCTGCAAGGGTTACTGTTGTCATGTCTGTAACCAAGGTGTTATTGAGAGGTTGGGTAGGAAATGCCTCATAACCGGTAGGTGATGCTTCTTGTGTCCAGCTTTGCATGCCATAGAGAAGCGGTACCGTCTGATATCCCAATTGATTCCAGGTGGCTGCCGTTTGGGCCGCCAGATGGCCGTTATAGTCAATAACCACCATGGTTTTGTCTTTAGGCAAGCTCTCCAGCCTTTCCGGGCTAGAGGTTTGAGCGTAAGGTATGCTGACTGAACCTGGGATATTGCTGCTGACGAAATCCTGATTAGCTCTTATATCCACTAACAAGTAATGACCATTACCCTCCCGGACAATCTGATAAAGCTCCTCAGGCGTCATGGCGGCGACTTTATCCCCGGCAAGAAATTCATCCACAACTTGCCTGACGGATTCAAACTGCTCCACCAAGGGTGCTTCACTAGTGCCCGGTCCAACCACAGTCGCCGGACTTGTATTGGCACATCCTGCCAAAGCAAACGCAAGCAACGACACTCCCAGCAGAGTCTTGAATCGAATCCGATGTTTCATTGGCTCCCCCTCCTTTTTAATGTCTCGATAATTGTGATAATGTTCACATTCATAAAACGAGCAGTGCCTTGGTTCATTTTCTGCCGGGATACAGAGCAGCTGAGATACAGATTGTGCTCTATACTGGTCCATCCCTCTGCCCTTTGCTCAGATTATGTAACATTTATCACAACTCTCATCCTTATCCTAACATAACTTCCTTTACTTCATCTGTGACTAAAGTACACTTGTGAAGAAAATGTGAAAAGCATCCTTCCACAGGCTTATTGACAAGGCCACCTGGCAGCTGATCAAAAAAAGCGAAGAGCAAGCTATGCTATGCTTGCCTTCACTTTTTCTAAGCTTTATTAAAACTATGCCAGCTGCTATTGAATGAGCTTTTCTAATTCTTTAGGCTCCTTAATATCCAGGCGCCCCCGTGATAAGGTTAAAATACCCAGCCGCTCAAACCCTTTCAGTTCCCGGCTAATAACTTCCCGTGCTGTACCCAGCTCCCGGGCAAAGCCCTCATGGGTCATATAAACGGGAGAGCGGCCACTATTACTGCTGGAGAACAGGAGCTGAGCCAGCCGTTTTCTTACCGGCACAAAGGCAATACTGTCCACCACCTCGGTCGCCTCGAAAAGCCGATTGGATATATCGTTGATCACAAACCGATAAAAGGGTTCCGATTCGGCAAAAGACCGTGCGAAAAACCTGCGGGATACCCAAACGACCTTAACATCAGTCTCAGCTGTAACTGTGACCGTGTTGCCTTTAAAATCTCCTAACACACAGGCCGCCGACAGAGGACAAATCCGGCCCTTAAAGATATGATAAATGGTTACTTCCCGCCCGTCCTCCGAATTCATAGCCACCCTCAGCTCTCCGGATAAAAGTAAAGCCAAGCCGTGGCAATAGGAACCCTTTTCCGCAATGATGGTACCGGCAGGGACTTCTTGAATAGTTGAATGTTCCACCAAGGCCTCAATCTGCTTATAGGATAACTCTTGAGCAAAGCTGAAGGTTTCGATTAATTCCTCAACGATACCTTTAGTTTTACCTCCCATTTATCACCCTCCTCAATTTACTTGCACTTGCTGTTGCCTATTTCGACACTGAGCAAGGATTTCCTTTTCTATTTAGACCAGATCAATAGGAATGCGGGAAAACAACGCTCCAAAAAGCAATTGACAATGACTTGCTTTCATTATATCGTATTATATGAATATAATGATACTACAAAATTAAAAAAAGTCTTAGCATACAGAAGGGCGGTATCTCTTTGGATCATGGTTACGCAAAATACAATGAGGTCGCTGAATTGCTTAAAGTTTTAGCTCATCCGGTAAGACTTTGTATTGTGAGCAGGTTGCTGGAAATGGAGGAGTGCAATGTAACCACCATGCATACTTGTCTCAATACTCCTCAGTCCACCATATCCCAGCATTTACAGAAATTGCGTTCCGCCGGCATCGTGGAATACCGCAGAAATGGTCTGGAAATCTATTACAAAATAAAGAACAGAAGAATCACCCAACTTGTCAGCGATGTCCTTCAAGAAGTGTGAAAGAAAGGGTTGGCCAACATGAAGAAAAAGGTACTTATTGTCGGCGGAGTGGCCGGAGGAGCCTCTGCAGCGGCGCGGCTAAGACGTCTGGATGAAGATGCGGAAATCATCCTCTTTGAACGTGATGACTACATATCTTTTGCCAATTGCGGATTACCCTACTATATCGGTGGAGCGATTACGAAACGGGAGCGATTAATGGTTCAGACCCCGGAAGATATGCAGGCCCGCTTTAACATTGATGTGCGGATTCGCAGTGAAGTCATCCAGCTCGATGCCGATAACAAGAAAGTTCTCGTCAAAAGTCAGTCCAGAGGAACCTATGAAGAGAGTTACGATGCCATCATTCTTTCCCCCGGCGCTAAGGCTTTGTGGCCTAATATTCCCGGCATCGACAGCAAAAATATCCTCACTCTCCGCAATATCCCCGATACGGATGCTATCAAAGGCCTGGTGGATCAGAAAGGCGTGCAGAGCGCCATTATCATTGGCGGTGGTTTTGTAGGAGTTGAAATGGCTGAAAACCTCAGGGAACGGGGATTGAATGTAACTCTTGTCGAAGCCGCTCCCCATATCCTCGCCCCCTTTGATACAGATATGGTGGTTCTTGCCGAGAAAAAACTGGTGGCCAACGGAATTCGCCTTATCTTGAACGATGGCGTGAAGTCTTTTCAAGATCTGGATAACCAGGTTGAAGTGACTCTGGCCAGCAATACGAAGCTCCAGGGAGATCTGATCATCTTGGCCATCGGCGTCATCCCTGATACAGGATTCCTCAAAGAAAGCGGTTTAGAGCTGGGGCCCAAAGGTCATCTGATCGTTAATGAACATATGGAAACGAATCTTCCCCATGTCTATGCTGCAGGAGATGCTGTGGAGGTTCTGGACTATATAACCAAGACGAAAACGGCCATTCCTCTGGCCGGCCCGGCCAACAAGCAAGGCCGCATTGCAGCAGATAACATCGCCGGCTTAAATTCAACCTACAAGGGCACCCAGGGAACTTCCATCATCAAGATTTTTGAACTCACTGCCGCCAGTACCGGTGCTAATGAGAGAACACTGCAACGGGCAAATCTGCCTTATCATGTCATCCATATTCATCCTGTTTCTCATGCTTCCTATTATCCCAACGCTTATCCGCTGACCCTGAAGCTCATCTTCGGTGCCGATGGGAGGATTTTCGGTGCCCAGGGCATCGGCAGGGATGGCGTCGATAAGCGCATTGATGTTATCGCCACAGTCATCCGTCTTGGGGGTACCGTCGAGGACCTGACCGAGCTGGAGTTGGCCTATGCACCGCCCTTCTCCTCAGCCAAAGACCCTGTGAATATGGCCGGGTATGTGGCTCAGAATGTCTTAACCGGCCAAGCTCATATGCTGGTATGGGATGATCTGAACAAGATCGAGGAGGAGTATATCTTTGTTGATGTCCGGACTAAAATTGAATTTGCCAAGGGTCATGTGGAAGGAGCTATAAATATTCCCGTGGATGATCTTCGCCAACGTCTCCAGGAACTGGACCCCGCAAAGCTTATTGTTGTCTACTGCGAAGTGGGGTTAAGAGGCTACTTTGCCGAGCGGATTCTTACCCCAAGGGGCTATCGGGTCTTAAATCTTACCGGCGGCTATACCACTTACTCTGTCCAGGGCTTTGATCCCAATCAGGCCTTGGATGATTACAAAAAAGGACTCAACCCCTACCCCTGCTGCGCCGACGAAGACATAATCGACCCAGATACCCAAACGATCAAACATCAATAGTTCTATAGATCAAACACCAATAGTTCCATACAGTCAGACTTCCTTTAAAGAACAAGAGGGCTCTCCAATTATTGAGATGCCCTCTTGTTGTCATTTGATTCTTTATGACTAAACAACTTCATGACTGAACGATAGGAAATCAACCACCTATTTGGCCTCTGGGGAAGGTGTCGTCTGCAGATGATAATCAGGGTTGGTGATTTCAAAGTTGGAGCTGTTGATGCCTGACGTTACATATACCTTTTTATCGGCGGTGACGAATATCGCTTCCGTGTCAGGAATCTTTTCAATCATTTTCATCCCTTCCTCAAGGCCGAGCAGGAAGGTCCCGGTGGATAAGCCATCGGCATTCACAGATTCTTTCGTAATGATGGAAACACTGATCAACCCATTTTCGCCAGGATAGCCTGTGTCCGGATCAATCAGGTGATGATATACTTTGCCATCTTCTTCGAAGTACCGTTCATAGGTCCCGGATGAGACCAAGGTCTGGTCATTGAGCAGAACCACGCCCATGGATTTACCCCTGATTTCATAAGGATCCTGCAAGCCAAGCCGCCAAAGGGAGCCATCGGGTTTAGTATTCATCGCCACAATATTGCCGCCAAGATTAACAATAGCATGCTCGATCCCAGCCTCTTTGAGGATCTTTACCGCCTCATCGGCAGCATACCCTTTGGCGATAGCTCCTAAATCCACCACCATACCCTCTTGGTTCAGCTTAGCACTGGAATTGTCTTTATCGAGAATAAGATCATGATAATCCACCAAGGGCAATTTCTCATTTATTTCATCAATACCAGGAACCCGGGCATTATCCGAGCCGATATTCCAAAGCTTGACAATGGGACCGATAGTGATATCGAATTTTCCTTGAGAAAGCTCAGCGAAATATTTCGCTTTCTCTAAAACAAAAAATGTATCGGGGTTTATTTTCACAAACTCCTTGCCGGAAACTTTATTCAAGTGGATTATCTCACTATTCGGATAGTCATCATTAATCGTCATTCTTTGCTCAATATCGGTGAGACGATCAAAAACCCTCTGAAAGATCTCCTTATCTTTTATCTCATCGTAGATGGTAATCTTGGCCACTGTCCCCATCAAAAAAGTTGTTTCGACGACAGGTTCAAATTCTTTCACCTTGGTCTCTGCAGACAAGCATCCCACCAGGGAAAAGCTTAAACATACACAAATTAACATCACAAGCAACCGAGATTTGAAGGATGACGGTCTTAGATTTTGCATAGTAGAAGAAAACCTCCATCTTGGCGAGTAATCATCTTGTCCCAAGCTTTATTATAGTATGAAACAGTATTATTTTATAGAAGAAAGAAATGAAGAAGCAGCCGAAACCGCTTCTTCATGGTATTAGTATTCTTGCCTAAACCCTATTATTTGGCACCTTCGAGGGCCTTTTGAGCCAGTTTGAAGAACTCACCAACTGTTACGGATACTCCAGCGATATCATCGGAATGACCGGCATCATCCTTATAGTTGATCTTGGTCGGATCTTGGGTCTTTAAGAGATACTCTTCGGCTTTTTGAGCTTGCACAGCCCATTCACCTTGGTTTCCAGGAGCGAGTTTGTAATCGCCGCTAGTGGATTGAACGTCTTTATTCGGCTTGGTAGCATCTTCGGGGATACCATTCCAATCAACACCGACGATGGCTCCGTTTTTAACGACGATGCTGGTCATATACTTCCAGCCGCCTTTGAAAGCTTCTTCGGCAGCATAGTAGATGCCGTCTTTATAAGAACCTTGGGCAATGGGTCCTTTGTCTAAAGCAGCTTTAGCCAGATCAAAGAACTCAACAACATGAATGGATACACCGGCGATATCGTCGGTATGACCGGCATCATCTTTATAGGTGATCTTGGTAGGATCCTGGGTTTTTAAGAGATAAGCTTCAGCTTTTTTAGCTTGCTCATGCCATTCTGCCTGAGCCTTACCTTTTTCTACCAGACCATATTCTCCGTCAGCAGATAATGTATCCTTATCTTTGCCGCCTTTAACGTTTAAGCCGTTCCAATCAGCAGCCACGATGTTGCCGTTGATAACCGTCAGGCTAGCGAAATATTTCCAACCATCTTTACCATACATAGGAGTCTCGGCATAGTATGCGCCATCTTGATATTTACCTTTGCCTACAGGGCCGGCATCCAGAGCTTGCTTGGCTAAATCAAAAAACTCATTGACATGAATGGATACACCGGCTATATCATCCGTGTGCCCTTCATTATCTTTATAGGTAATCTTAGTCGGATCTTGGGTTTCAATCAGATAAGCCTCAGCTTTTTGAGCTTGCTCATGCCACTCAGCCTGAGCTTTTCCTTTGGCTACCAGACCGTATTGACCGGATGCCGAGAATGTATCCTTATCAGGTCCACCTTTTTCATTGGCACCATTCCAGTCGGCGGTAACAATTTTACCATCTTTCACTTCGATGGTGGCGGTATATTTCCAACCGCCATCAAAGTCGGATTGTGCAAAATAAATGCCATCTTTATACTTTGCCTCTTGTGCAGGAGCCGGATCTTTAACCGCAGTAGCCGGTGTGGTTTGACCACCTGAGCACCCACTTAAAACAAGAACAGTCCCTAAGGCAATAACTAACGCTAATGATTTAATCTTTTTCATTTCCTTCCTCCTCCTTGTGAAACTACCTTTATACACTTTTCAATAAAGAATTAAGTTATTTAGAACAGCCCCTCTCCCTGTCCTCCTTCCCTTAGTCTCTATGAAACAATTCTGAGAAAGCTCTTGTGGAGAAAATGAAGATTACCACAAGCTTGCACATTCAATAGATGCACTCGCAATAGATGTATCGACAACATATGTAATTGCAATATTTGTCATAACAAGCTTTTCTCAAGTAGACTTTATCAAAAAGAGGTTTTGCTGTCAATACATAAATTCCGAACTCTTTTAAATAATTATTAGATAAACAATTATCTGAAACATCAGCCGTCAGGAAACAATGAAAAACAGCGGGCCGGAATCCCTTGGGGACCCTTACCCACTGTTTTTCAATTACTTTTTAATTGTTTTTCAAGCTTTCACAGCTCTATAGTATTATGCCGTTTTCTATCAGCCAAATCATCACTGCCAACACCAGGAAGCTGGCCAAAGCTCCCCCATCCTTCAGCGAAAACTTAAAGCGATAATGATACAACTCTTCAGGGCTTACTTTGTCCACATACTCCTGAATCTTATCAATTTTATCGAAGGAATCAACGATAAGATTGACGATAACCTGGGAAATCCCTTTTACATTAATTTTAAACTTACGCTTTCCTTCTCCAACCACCGTACGCATCTTATCCCCCAGGCTCTTTTTCACTTCAGAGCCTGTATCTTTCAACTGGGCTACGATACACATGATGACTTTCAAATAGTCTTGAACCGGCAGCCCCAGCTTTTTTAACGGCAGGAAAAACTTATCCAGCATTCCTATAAAAGTCCTCATTGGGGTGGTATGAAAATACAGGATGCTGATATACCAAATCACAAAAATCTTGAAAAGCCTTAGAAAAACCGCTCCAAATCCTTGGAAAGCAAACATTGGGTTCTGGGAAAAGTGGAAAAAGACAGCATTCATCATCAGGCCAAAAAAATAGGGAATGAGTACGATAATCCCAAAGGAGGCTCCGCTGATCATTAAGGTTCGCAAATTAATCTTAAACATCCAGGCAACCATGATTAAATAAGCACTTAAAAGGCCAAAGCTTAACGAGCTTTGGAACCAAAAGGGCATAACCATCAGCAGAATCGCCAGGATTAACTTAATAAGTCCATCCATCCTGAAGCATTCTGCCTTATTTAACTCCTTATTTTCCTCATCAGAATTCATTATCGTTAAATCCTTCGCCATAAATCACTCAATCTCTTCTATATTTCAACTTGCTTCCCTTTGCCATAAAGCTCTATTCTATTCTTTTCTATTGTTTCCTATTCTTCCCCCTGCTCTATCATCCCGGTTTTATTCTCAGCACAGGGAAGGTCCTCGCCCTCATCCTTTTCACTCTTTAAAGCAATCTGTTCTTCCCCATTCACATCAGGTTCGGCAGCCTTGGCAAAAATGTCCTTTTTGCTCACTTCATTAATGGCCAATTCGCCTATGCTCCCGGTGATCAAGCCTGTAACCACCGCGGATATAAGAAGGATCGGCAAATAATAGAACACTACCACTTGACCAAGGATGAAGGATGCTACAGTGATCTGGGTCGTATTGTGAACGATCGCTCCGACAATGCTGACTCCCTTAATGCTGAAAAATCTGGAAAGTTTTTTGTAAAGCAGCCACATGACCAAGGCGCTTAAAAGACCTCCCGTCAAACTGAAGGCCAGCATCATCACGCCCCGGGTCAGTATAGCCACCACGAAGCACCGGACTACCACGATAAATAAGACATCCTTCAACCCTAAAAAAGCAATGGCAATCATGGTGATAATATTGCCCAGGCCCAGCTTAATCCCCGGCACGGGAATGGGCACAGGAATAAACGATTCCAGAAAAGATATGATAATCGCATTGGTAACTAAGATGATAATTATGGCAAAGCGCTTATTTCTATTCATATTCATCACCCTCAATGGTCACGATAGTTCCCGCAGGCAAGCAGGCCGCGAAATCACCGGGCTTGCTCAAAGATCCGGTTTTTACACAGATTTGATCGGGGCATTGGGATTCTAAAAATCTAATCTTGCCATTCTCTGCAACTATCGTCAAGGCAATGCCGCCTTCATAATGGAAATGCTGAGGCTCAGTGACTTTATCCAGATTGATCCTGGCCACTTCCTTGCCGTCCCGGGTAATCACAGCAATGCGTTCGTGTTCCCCATTCCCCCCACCTGGATTAAGCTGATTCCAGAGCCAAGGCACCGCCGCTCCAACTCCGATGATGAGCACAACCAGAATAATGAGCAAATCACCTTTTTTTCTTTTACCTTCTGCTTGCATAGTTCTCTCCAGTCCCCTATATCCGGCAATTAGTAGGTTCAATCTTTGACGAACTCGTACTCTTTGCTTTCGTCATAAAATTCAAAGCTGTCCTTTAACCCATCTGTGACATAGATCTTTTTATCTCTGGTGATAAAAACCGCTTCCACCCCGCCATAGTTTTCGAGCATCTCCCGGCCTTTTTCTAAACCGAGAATATATACTGCCGTATCCAGAGCATCAGCCAGCAAAGAGGAATCCGTCACCAAGGTGACGCTCATCAAATCCGATTGGGCCGGATAGCCTGTGTGAGGATTAAGAATATGGTGATAGCGCACCCCGTCTACTTCAAAATAACGCTGATCATCACCGGCCGTCACAACCGCTTTATCCGCTACAGAAATCATACCCACGATCTGATCCTCTTCACCGGCAGGGCGAGGGTTACGCACTCCTACCGTCCAGGAGCTGCCATCCGGCTTAGTCCCCAAGGTCACCACATTACCGCCGAGGTTGATAAAAGCTGAGGTGATGCCTTGCTGTTTATAGACTTCAAGTGCCGCATCTCCGGCGTACCCCTTGGCAATACCACCCAGGTCCACCATCTGGCCTGCTTGTTTAAGATAGGCTGTGTTGCCCTCAATAAGCAGATTTTTATAATTAACAAGAGGCAGCAGCTCTTTCAATTCTGTCTCAGAAGGAATCCGGGCATTGTCCGTACCAATCCCCCAGCTTTTCACGATGGGACCCACAGTCACGTCAAAGGCTCCGCCGCTGAGTTCGGCTACCTCCTGAGCTTCTTTCAAAACCAGCAAGGTCTCCGGTTGGAGTTCTACACTTTGCTTCCCAGCATAATCATTGAGTTTATTGACATCTCCCCCTGGAGCATTGAAGGTCAAAAGTGCTTCCAAACTCTTTATCTTCTCCAGTGCCGCATCAATCGCCGCCTGTCCATTATCGCCAAAGACTCTTTGCGATATTACCGTACCCATGGCAATATCCGTGCTTTCAAACTTCTTAACTTCTTCTTGTTGTACAGGTTTCCCATTGCATGCAGTTAGTAATCCCAGTGTTATCAAGGCAACTGCTACAAACGAAAGTTTTTTTCTTCCGCGCTTTTTCTTGTCAAACAACAACTCCAGCTCCTTTATCTCTAAACCCTCTTCATTGCTTATAGTGACCAGCCTAGTACTCTGTAACACCTAATTCCTCATTCCTCCGCCTTGTCCTGCGCAAATTTCCCTCGCCGGGCACGGCGAATTTTTAAGTGTTAGAGAGTACTAGAATTATCTTAACCCGATTTAGCTTAATTCTCTACAAATAATACCATACGAATCTTGAGATTAAAATAGCTTATCCTTTAATCACAGATCTTACACAACTGCTTTCTGATTACTCTATATCACGATGGTACGACACTACAAAAAAATCCCCGCAAGGGTACCTTCACGCTCCCCTTGACAAGGATTCTTTGTATGTCTGACTATTTTCTTCGTGATTGCAACTCCTGGGCAATAGCCTTTAAGCTTACCCCCCGTTCTTCCAACAGGACCAGAACATGATAAATGAGGTCTGAGACTTCGTAGCGAATTTCCTCAGCGGAGCTGTTTTTGGCGGCAATGATGGTCTCCGCGCATTCCTCTCCAACCTTTTTGAGGATCTTATCAAGCCCTTTGTCAAACAGATAGGCTGTATAAGCTCCTTCCGGACGTTCCATATTTCGTGAATGAATGACTTCCGCCAGCAGCTCCATGGTCCTGCCCAAGGGCATTGCCGGGACTTCTTCAGGTGCTCCCAAAGTTACATAGCCTTCTCCTTGGACTCCATAATGGAAGCAGGAGTAAAACCCTTCATGACAAGCCACACCCTTTTGCCTGACCGTCAACAGAATCGTGTCCCGATCACAATCAAAGCGGAGCTCCACAACTTCCTGGGTATGGCCTGAAGTTTCTCCTTTCAGCCACAGAGATTGACGGCTGCGGCTGTAATACCAGGCCCTTCCCTCCTGAAGAGTAAGCCTGAGCGCTTCTTCATTCATATAAGCCAGCATCAGAACCTCTCTCGTATCCACATCCTGCACGATGGCAGGTATTAAACCATCGGCATTCCAGCGTATCCCTTGGGGGAGCTGGGTCTGTAAGTCTTTAGGATTAGGTGTATTCATTAAATCTTCGCCTCTTTGCCTATGATTTAGTTTGATTTTGCTGTATGCATGGCGTTGTTGCAATTCCAGCAAGGGGAAAAGCTGTTTGGGTCGCGTAACTTTACGCACAACGGTCACTCCGTAGCTCCAGGGCTGGTTCACTCGCTTTCTTAACAGTCGAGCCAAACCCCGCTGCTTTCTGCATGTAAACCAGTGGCTCGCCTAAGTTAAGAAAGCCTCGTTCACCCCTGCCGCCCCTCCGCTAAAGCCGTTCCCTTTTGTACGTAAAGCTACGCCTTGCGGGTCCTTTTTTCTGCTACTTCTTGAGGTCCCAGGGCCTTTTATGAAGACTTTCCGGAGTTATCTTCAAGACCTTTCTTAGCCCTCGTAGCCTTTCTAAGAGCAGCCGACCATGCCGCTTAAGCGGCGTCGGTAAAGACGGAAAAAATAGCTCAGGTCAGGCGTTTACCCCATATTTCCTACAACGCTCCGCTGCTCAGACAAAAGCAGCCCAAGGATTTTGCTTTACAACAGGGAAGCGACTTTAAGCGAGCGGAAACAAAACTTCGCGAAAAGCACGCAGCGGAGCCGGGTTGGAAACAGGACGCTTCCAACCGCCTATTGAGCAGGAGCGATTTGGGCGGGAACCCGACGGAGCGGAGTGCTTTTTGCGTTAGTTTTGTCCGCGCAGCTTTTGGAGCGACCGGTGTAAAGCAAAATCCTGGAGACTCTCGCTTCCGAGCAGCCCAAGCACCCATCTAAGCCTTCCTCACCGGAATGCCCCGCTCCTCCAGATAAGCCTTGGCCTCCCCAATGCTGTATTCCCGGTAATGGAAAATCGAAGCGGCCAACACCGCATCCGCCTCTCCCAAGGTCAGCCCTTCCGCCAGATGTTCCAGGGTCCCTACCCCGCCGCTGGCAATGACCGGCAAAGAGACAGCTCTGCTTACAGCCCTGGTCAGCTCCAAATCATAGCCATTTTTCGTCCCGTCCCGATTCATGGATGTCAGCAGGATCTCACCGGCGCCTAAACGCTCCACTTCCTCGGCCCACTGCAAAACATCCTTCCCGGTGGGAGTCCGCCCGCCATGGATATAGACTTCCCAGGCTCCCGGACGGGTTTGCCGGGCATCGATAGCCATGACGATACATTGGCTGCCAAAAGCGTGAGCCCCTTCCTCGATCAGCCCGGGAGTCTGGACAGCCGACGTATTCAAAGATACTTTATCCGCCCCGGCCCTGAGCACCTTGCGAATATCTTCCACCGTTCGCAGTCCCCCGCCAATGGTAAAAGGAATAAACACTTGTTCCGCCGTTCTGCGCACCACATCGACCATGGTCTCCCGTCCTTCAGCTGATGCCGATATATCAAGAAAAACCAATTCGTCTGCCCCTTCTCGATCGTAGAGAGCCGCCAATTCCACCGGGTCTCCGGCATCGCGGAGATTGACGAAATTGGTTCCTTTGACCACACGTCCCTCATGAACATCCAGACAAGGTATAATCCGTTTTGCTAGCATCAATCTTCCTCCTTGCCGTCCTTATTTACCTTCCCCATGCTGACCAACAGCCCTAAGGGCCTCCGCCAGAGAGAAGGCACCGGTGTAAAGGGCCTTGCCCACGATAGCCCCCTCAATGGACACACCCCTATTCCCTTCATCCTGGAGCAGCCTGAGATCTTCCAGCCGGGAAACCCCGCCTGAGGCCACTACCTGCAGACCGCTTAGGCGGGCCAATTCAACGGTGCTTTGAATATTGGGACCTTGAAGCATACCGTCACGGGAAATATCCGTAAAGACCAGGTGCTTAACACCGGCCTCCTTCATACGCAAAGCCAAATCCAGAGCCTTGATCTCGGTCTTCTCCGCCCAGCCCTGCACCGCTACCAGGCCATCCTTAGCATCAATTCCTACCACAACGGCTTCCCCGAAACGCTGCACTGCCTTTGCCACCAGCTCAGGGTCGCGCACAGCCACTGTACCGAGGATAACCCTTTCGACCCCTAATTTCAGAAGCTCCTCTATTCTCTCCAGAGTTCGAATCCCTCCGCCAACCTGTACCCGCAGGCCGGAGGATTGAATAAGTTGAAGGATCACGGCATCATTAACCGGCTTGCCGGCAAAGGCACCGTCCAAATCCACCACATGGAGAGAATCCGCTCCTTGCTCCTTAAAATTCCGGGCTACTTCTACCGGCTGCTCCCCATATACAGTAGCATCTTCCATTCTTCCCTGAAGCAGGCGGACGGCTTTCCCCTCTTTAAGATCGATGGCTGGAAACAGTCGCATCCTCATTCACCCACTTTCCAAAGTTCTCCAATAGCTTAAGACCCCAAGGACTGGACTTCTCAGGGTGGAATTGCGCTCCCCAAACCGTATCTCTTCCAACCAAAGCGGGAAAAGGCACCCCATAGTCGCTCATTCCAACCAGAATCTCCTGTTCCTCACTGGCCACATAGTAGGAATGAACAAAATAAAAATAAGCTTCATCGGGAATCCCCTCAAGAAGCCGGCAAGGCTTTTCCTGGTGAAGGGTATTCCAGCCCATATGAGGAATCTTGCGGCCGGCCGGGAATCTGACCACTCTCCCGGGGAGCAATCCCAATCCCTTATGCTCACCATGCTCTTCCCCAACCTCAAAAAGCACTTGCATGCCGAGGCAAATCCCTAAGAAGGGTTTTCCTGAATGGGCGTAGTGGATTAAGGGCTGAATCCATCCTTTTTCTTCAAGAGCTGCCATAGCATCGGCGAATGCTCCCACTCCCGGTAAAATGATGCCCTTCACAGTCATCAGTTCATCGGGAGATTCCAGAACCTTCGCCGGATATCCCAATTTCCAGAGGGCTTTTTCCACACTGCGCAAATTTCCGCGGCCATAATCGACAATTCCTATCATAGCGAAAAAGACCTCCTTAAAGTACTCCCTTTGTCGACAAAACTCCCTGAAAACGAGGATTCTCGCGGAGCGCCAAGCCCAGGGCCCGGCCAAAACCTTTGAAGATTGCCTCCAGGATATGGTGGCGGTTCTTGCCGGACAATAATCGTATATGCAGGGTTATACCTGCCTGAACGGACACCGCCCGGAAAAACTCCTCCGCCATTTCCACAGGGAATCCTCCTACCATCCCCTCGGGACACTCCACATCCCAAACCAGATAGGGACGGTTGGAGAGATCCAAGGCAACCTGCACCAAGGCTTCATCCATGGGCAGTAGGGTATCGCCAACCCGCTCAATACCACGACGCTCCCCCAAGGCCTCCCTGATGGCCTGCCCGAAAACAAGACCACAGTCTTCGATGGTGTGATGAGGGTCCACCTGCAAATCCCCTTCAGCGGCTACTTCCAGGTCGAGATAACCAAACCGGGCCAAGGCCTCCAGCATATGATCAAAGAAGCCGATACCCGTATCGACCTGAGCTGTACCGGCTCCGTCAAGATTCAGCTTAACCCGAATCCTGGTCTCTTTGGTTTGACGTTCAATGTATGCTTCACGCATTTCCAAAACCTCACTTACAAGGTGTTATCCTATATTACTGGGATGACTGAATCATCTATTTCAGAATCTCTCCAAGTGCTTTGAGCAGTCTGTCATTATCTTCAGGCAAACCGGCGCTAAGCCGCAGAGCCTTGCCCACCAGCGGCAGATTCCCCATATTGCGGATCAGAAACCCCTTCCCCATCAATTCCTGATAGACACGGTCCGGGTCCTCAGGCTGAAAAAGAACAAAGTTAGCCCGGGTTGCAAAAACCTTTACCGAAGCAAAAGCGGTCAGAGCCTCAACGATCTTGGCCAGCTCAGCAATCAGAATCCGGCCTTGTTCAGCATACTCCTCCCCATAATTCAGAGCGATCGCTCCCGCCTTTTGGCTGAAGCTGTTCACATTGAAAGGCTGCCGGGCCCGGTTCAAGGCCCTGATGATGGAAGGCTGTCCCAGAAGGTAGCCCAGCCGGAGAGCAGCCATGGCAAACAGCTTGGAAAAGGTCTTCATCACTAAGAGATTGGGGCAGTAGGGAATCTGATCCACGACACTCTCCCCGGAAAATTCTCCGTAGGCTTCATCCACAATGACGATCTTGCCCGATTCGGCCACGATTCGCAGCATCTCTTCCCGAGGGAACAGGGTTCCCGTGGGATTATTGGGATTGCAGAGGACAATCATATGAACCTGAGGCTGAGCCGCCGCCTCAAGTATCCCTGCCACATCCAGGCGGAAGTCCCTGCCGGTTTCGGTAGGGAGAAGCGGAACTTCCAGAACCTTCGTGCCGGTCACCCTGGCCGCAGCTTCATACATACTGAAGGTGGGCGAGTGAATAACCACGGCCCCCCCCTCTCCGCCAAAAGTCGTCATGAGCAGCTGGATCAGCTCATCAGAGCCGTTTCCTGTTAAAATTCCCTCAGCGGGCACTCCTGTATAGCAGGAAAGGGCTTCCTTGAGTTCCTGAGCCCCTCCGTCAGGATAACGGTTAAAGGCAATGTCTGAACCCAATAATTGCTCAATCATTCCTGGGGGCCAAGGCAGAGGATTTTCATTGGCATCCAAGCGTACACAGTCCGGGATGGACTTGCTTTCATAGGCCTTTAGGGTTCGTATGGATGGACGCATCCACCCTTCAAGATTCATTTTATCTACCATAACTTTCTTGCCTCCACAGCCCGGGCATGGGCTTCGAGTCCCTCTTTCCTGGCTAAATGAGCGATATGCCTGCCGTCCCGCTGCAAGGCTTTTTCCGAATAGCTGATCACACTAACTTTCTTCATAAAGGTATCCACATTTAAAGGAGAATAAAAGCGGGCGGTCCCTCCCGTAGGCAACACATGATTGGGGCCGGCAAAATAATCTCCTACAGGTTCCGGTGAGAAACGGCCCAGAAAGACAGCTCCGGCATTCCTTACCCGGCCCAGCCAGCTATAGGGTTCCTTAACCACCAGCTCAAAATGCTCGGGAGCTATCTGGTTGGCTAAATCCATTCCCTCAGCCAAATCCTTAACCAAAATCGCCGCCCCATAGGTCTCCCATGAAGCTCGGGCAATATCCTGCCGTGGCAGCAGCTTTAATTGCCGCTCCACTTCCGCCACCGTCTCCTCCAGCACCTTCCGATCAGGAGAGACTAGAATGGAGGAAGCTAAGGGATCATGCTCAGCCTGAGAAAGCAGATCGGCGGCAAGCTCTTCCGGTTGGGCGGACTCATCGGCTAAAATGAGTATCTCACTGGGGCCGGCCAGCATATCAATATCCACGGTGCCAAAGACCTGTTTTTTGGCCAGGGTGACGTAAATGTTCCCCGGTCCGGTGATTTTATCCACAGGAGAGATTTCCCCTGTACCAAAGGCTAAGGCGGCAATAGCCTGAGCCCCTCCTACTTTATAGATTTCCGTGACTCCGGCTTCCGCGGCAGCTACCAGAACTTCCGGCAGCAAGCTGCCATCCTTGCCTGGAGGACTGACCATCACGATCTCTTCGACCCCTGCTACCACGGCGGGGACTGCATTCATCAGCACTGAAGAAGGATAAGCGGCGGTTCCTCCCGGCACATAAATACCAACCCGTTTAAGGGGCAGCAGCAGCTGCCCCAGGATACTGCCGTCTTCTTTGGCATCCAGCCATGAGGTGCGCTTTTGCTTTTCATGATAGGAGGTGATCTTCTCCTTAGCAAGCCGCAGGGCTTCCAGAAATTCTTCATCCACCTGGGAGTAAGCCTTTGCCACTTCTTCTTCCTTGACGCGCAGCCCGGATGTACGGAGATCTACTCCGTCAAATTTTTCTGTCAGGGCATAGAGGGCCTCATCCCCTTCTTTCTTAATTTCAGAAAGAATCTCTGCTACTTTATGCTCCAGCAACTGATCATCACCATAGGATTTGCGCGTAAGCGTGGTCAAATCCAATTCCTCTAAGGTCTTTATCTCCATAGCTGTTCCCTCCATCTTAACGAACTCTCCCGAGCTTAAGGGGCTTTGCCAAGAAGCTGACGCAGCTTCTCAGTCAGCTCATTAATGCGTTCATGCTTCATCCGATAAGCAACCCGATTGGCAATCAATCTTGTCGTCGCTTCAAGAATGGGAGCAATCTCCACCAGCCTATTTTGCCGCAGTGTGGTTCCAGTGGACACGATATCCACGATCATTTCCGCCAGCCCCACCCGGGGAGCCAGCTCGATATTGCCGTGAAGCTTAATGGGCAGAACCTGCATCCCCTGCTCACGGAAAAAGTCTTCAGCTACCCGGGGAAACTTGGTCGCCACCCGTTGGTGATTTAAACCGCTCAGATCAAACTTGCCGTCCGGCAAGCGGGGCGGAACCTTTTCTTCCGGCATGGCCACGACAAAGCGGCAATAGCCGAACCCCAGATCCAAAAGCTCTACCACGTCTTTATTTTCTTCCAGCAGGGTATCCTTACCGACAAAACCGATATCCGCCGCCCCATATTCCACAAAGGTGGGAATATCCGTAGGGCGGCAGATAATGATCTGAGCTTGGGCCTTTTCCAGGGGAAAGACCAATTTCCTCGACTCTTCACTGACCTCTTGGCATTCAATTCCTATCTTTGTCAGAGCTTCCAGGGAGTCCGTCAATAGTTTTCCTTTAGGAAGAGCGATGGTTAAGAAATTCCGAGCCAATCTCTCTCAACTCCTCTTCATGTATTTTATCACTTTAATTAGTTAAAGTACTAGCGTGTTATGGTTATTATAACAACCTCATTTTTCCCTGGCAATAGTTTTTTAATATTTAATAACTGATTTCCGATGAATTTCCTGCCGCTCTACCCATAGCTTAAGGACTGCCTGTAGGAGTAACAACATGTCCCGGAGCCCGACAACGTTGTCAGGTTCCGGGACATGTTGATCATTCAGAATCACGATTTTCTTCTTGAGTGGCAATGACTTTAAGCTCTGGAAAGGGTTCTCCATTCATAAATGCGACTTCTCCCTCCTCCTGTGCCTTCGAAAGGATATCCATGGCATCGGCAACTTTAGCCGCCAGCTGAAAATACATCTTCCGGTAATCCATCTCGTTTATACCCCCTATATCAAGCAGCGGCAAGGCTCCGAGTCATAACCCGGCCCCGGCGGCTGCTTTTATAGGGGAAATTAAAAAGGCGCATGCGAGGTTTTTTTTACCCTACACATGCGCCCTGCTTCGTTATCTGCTGAATCCTAACCCAACCCCAGTCAACCGGAAGCAAACCAGTTGTGAATAAAAAAGCGGTCCGCATAACCGGGTACACGAACAGACCTCTTCCATTGCCTAAGTCAGGAATAGGCTGAATCTCCTGCTGCGTGAAGCCGCACAGCCTGCTTCCCGCCGACGCTCCATTACACACACTTCACCCGCGGCACAGGCGCCTTGCTTGTGCAGAAAGGGGCGGCATTGTATAATAAGACTGTCGTCGTGGACAGCTGGACTGTTACGTGTAGGTGCCAGTACACCTGCTCGTGCCTGGAAGTGCTCCAACACTTTCAGGTCACGGCGACTTTTTAATTTCCACCTATTACTAATTATAGCTTGTTTGAAGTGAATTGCAAGGTATATGAGGGGTAATCTTCATGTACGCTTTTTGTCTTTAATCACTTTGCGCAAACGACTGCCTTAATTCCTTTGCACTCAGCTGATTCCATGGCTTGTTCCTGAGTCAGGGACTCCAGACACATCTCCACCCGTTTCCCCGTTTGACGGAGTTTCCGGGCCTCTGCGATCACTTTGGAAACATCACTGCCGTAGACCAAAACCTCCGGCCTTTCAGCATTGGAGCAGACCATCTGCTCAATGATCGCCTTGAGATTGATCGCAAAACCGGTGGCCGGGGTATCCTCCCCAAAATCACCGTACAGAGCGTCATAGCGCCCCCCCTCGACAACGGGGAAACCCACTCCGGGAACATAGCCCTCAAAGACCGCCCCCGTATAATAGCTGAAGCCGCGCAAAATCCCCAGATCCAAAGACACATAGTCCTGGACTCCGAAATCTTTCAAGTATCGATAGACCTGTCTCAGGGCATTCACCGCTTCCAGCAAGGAAGGCCGCCGGCTCCACTCCAGAACCTGATCCAGCATATCTTCTTTACCATGGAGATGGGGAAGCTTTAAAAGAACGTCCTGGACCCTTGCTTCAAAGCCATAATCCTTAACCAACCGCTCAATCCCTACAAAATCCTTGCGGGCCAGCTTCTCCTGATAATGGAGCTGGAATTCCTGAGGAACCCCTAACTCGGCCATAATGCCGGTAAAGATCCCCATATGTCCCAAATTGATTTGAAAGTCCATTCCGCCAATTTTGCGGAGAGCTTCAATGGCTAAGGCGACCACTTCGGCATCCGCCGCAGAGGAGGCCGACCCAATCAGCTCCACTCCCACTTGCCTGAATTCTTGTTTATGAGATTTAGAATAGCGGAAAACATCCGCCGCATAACATAAACGCAAAGGAAAGGCGGTCCCCCGCATCCGGGTGCTGACCATCCGGGCGATGGACGTGGTTAACTCCGGACGCAGCACCAGAACATGGCCCTGACGATCAAAGAGCTTAAAGAAACTATCTCCTTCTTCTTCAATCGGCTGGATGCATGCCCCATACTCCAAGGTCGGAGTGGCAACCTTCTGATAAGCCCATGCTTTGAATAAGTCCAGTGCAGAAGTCTCAGCCTGCTCTTGTAGGGCTAACTCATCAGGAAGAAGATCATGCATCCCTTCCGGGATTCTTAATCCCAAAGAACTTCGCGGCATATTAATCCTCCCCCTTTTCCTTCTCTTCCAGACGCTTCAGGACCATCTGATAACCGTCGGCCCCAAAGTACAGGCACCGCTTAACCCGGCTAATGGTCGCCGTACTGGCACCAGTGGATTGGGCGATGGTGGTATAGGTCACATTCTTCTCCAGAAGCTTGGCCACTTCCAGACGCTGCGCCAAAGACTTAATCTCCGCCACCGTAGCGATATCCTGAAAAAACCGATAGCACTCTTCCCGATCCTTTAATAATAAAATAGCATCAAAAAGCGCATCTGTTGAAGAATCACGCAGGCGCTGATCAATCCCCTTGAATTCATCGTCTTTGTAGTCATCCATCATCGATCATCTCCTTATACTTCTATACTTTAATTTATTAAAGTATAGGGCCCTTGTCAATATTCATAACCTCTCTTCAGAAAAATTTGTTTAGTCCCTCATTTGTTTAACCTTCCATAATACTCTGTTTGAAGCATTAAATAACTCTCAAGGAAACCCTTCAGGCTGAAAAAATTACTTGCCAAGACGCTATACACTATGTTAAGATAATGTCTATCAAGATTTCAACTGAAGCTTGACTCTAAGTTAATAAACACTCTTATCCAGAGTAGGTGGAGGGACTGGCCCGATGAAACCCGGCAACCGGCATGAAAATGCACGGTGCTAAATCCTGCAGGAAATACTGGGAGATGAGAGGAAACCCGACTATAACTCCGCGGATTTCCTCGTGGAGTTTTTTGCTATTTTTTTGCTATATTGAATTAGAACCCTAACGAGGAGGAACAGCGTTGATTAGAATTGAGAACTTAACAAAGGTTTACACCTCCCGCAAAGAGCAAGTAGTAGCCATTGAAAATATCTCCCTGGATATTCCCAAAGGAGCCATTTACGGCATCATCGGTTTAAGCGGTGCCGGTAAAAGCACCCTTGTCCGTTGCATCAACCGTTTGGAAGAGCCCACCGGGGGTAAAATCATCATCGATGGTCAGGATTTAACAGCCATGTCCGCAGTAGAACTCCGGCAAGCCCGGCAAAAGATCGGCATGATCTTTCAGCACTTCCATCTGCTCCAGTCCCGCACCGTTTTTGATAATATTGCTTTTCCTTTAGAAATTGCCGGTTTTAAAAAACCAGAGATAGAAGCGAGGGTTAAAGAGCTGCTCCCCTTAGTAGGCTTGGAGGATAAGGCCCATGTCTATCCTTCCCAGCTCAGCGGCGGTCAAAAGCAAAGAGTGGGAATTGCCCGCGCCCTGGCCACCAACCCCAAAGTACTCCTTTGCGACGAGGCCACTTCTGCCCTTGACCCCCAAACCACTTTATCCATCTTGAATCTCTTAAAGGATATCAATCAACGCTTCGGCTTAACCATTATTATGATTACTCACGAAATGAAAGTGGTTAAAGAGATCTGCTCCGATGTGGCCGTCATCCATGAATCAAAAATCGCTGAACAAGGACCTGTGGAATCCGTCTTTATCCAGCCTCAGTCCAGCGTTGCCAAGGAATTTATCTCCACTGTATTTCCCAATGAACTCCCTGAAGATTTGCTTCGTGAACTGGCCACTCATCCCAATTCTCAGATTGTGCGCATCCAATTCCTGGGTTCACGGGCATCAGACCCCATCATTGCCGACCTGATGAAAGAATGCGAGGTTCGGGCCAATATCCTCTACGGAAGCATCGACCACCTCCGCTCCACGCTCTTTGGCACCTTAACCTTAGAGCTGCAGGGAGATCCTGAACAACTGGCTTTAGCTCATCAATATCTCTCCCAGCGTGAACTCAAAGTGGAGGTGATCCAAAATGTTTGATTTTACCAACCCTCAATACTGGGATACCATCTACCAACTTCTGGTCCCTGCCACGGGAGAGACTTTGTACATGGTTATCGTCTCCACTCTGCTGGCTTATCTTCTTGGTGTTCCTCTGGGGGTCATTCTGGTCATCTCTTCACCCGATCACATCTCACCGAATCCTTGGATAGAACGCACCCTCGGGACAGTGATCAATATCTTTCGCTCGGCACCTTTTATCGTTTTGCTTCTCGCTTTGATTCCTGTCACTCAGGCCATCATGGGCACATACATCGGTACGAATGCGGCAATAATCCCTCTGGTCTTTGCCACGGCACCCTTCGTAGCCCGTATGGTGGAGAGTTCGCTTAAAGAAATTCCTTACGGGGTCATTGAAGCGGCCCTATCTATGGGCTCCTCACCCTGGCAGATTATCCGTAAAGTTCTTTTACCTGAAGCTAAGGCCTCTCTTATCTTAGGCGCCGCCATCACCACCATCAGCGTTGTCGGTTATACCGCCATGGCGGGGACCATCGGAGCCGGCGGCTTAGGAGATGTGGCTATCCGCTACGGGCATCAACGTTTTCGGACCGACGTGATGATTATGACCGTCATCATTCTCGTGATAATCGTCCAATTAGTTCAACTCTTTGGCACCAAACTGGCTCGCCGGATTAATCACCACTAAGCATGTTCCAAGCGCTCACTCAAATTCATGGCGGGCGATACCGGTACTCCTGTCATGTTCTTTGGAGAGAAGGCTTGAGCATATATCTTCTCAAGAGTATCTCACAGAAATGTCTTCATGTGTATCTTCAGAGGAAAAGAAAGAAGAATTTAAGGAGGAAATAAGAATGAAACGTAAACTCTCGACTTTAATTATCGGCTCCGTAGTAGCCCTGTCCTTGGTACTTACCGGGTGCGGAAGCACCCCTCAGAAAACCGACACTCCGCCCGCCTCAGGTAATGCTAATCAGCCCGTGACGATCAAAGTAGGAGCTACCCCCGTTCCCCATGCCGAAGTACTTGAATTCGTCAAACCCAAATTAGCGGAACAAGGTATCAATCTGGAAATCGTTGATTTTACGGATTACGCTCTTCCCAACCCAGCCGTTAACGACGGATTACTCGACGCCAACTACTTCCAACACACTCCTTACTTGGATACCTACCTTGCTCAAGGCATGAAGTTGGCGATCATCGGCACCGTGCATATTGAGCCCATGGGCTTCTACTCTGAAAAAGTAACCAAAATCGATGAACTCAAAGACGGTGATGCTATTGCCATCCCTAACGATCCCTCCAATGGCGGCCGCGCTTTGGCCGTCTTAGAACAAGCCGGATTGATTAAACTCAAAGACGGTGCCGGTGTTACCGCAACAGAATTGGATATCGCTGAAAATCCTAAAAAGCTAAAAATTCAAGCCATTGAGGCTGCTCAACTTCCCCACGCTCTTACTGACCCCAAAATTGCCGGAGCTGTCATCAACACCAACTACGCTTTAGAAGCCGGCCTCAATCCCACTGAGGATGCTATTGTCCTTGAAGGCAAAGATTCTCCTTATGCCAACATCGTGGTCGCCAAAGAAGATCGCAAAGACGATCCCAACCTCAAAAAATTAGTGGATGCTTTGAACACTCCAGAAGTTAAGAAGTTTATTGAAGATACCTACAAAGGTGCCGTCGTTCCTGCTTTCTAAGAGTTAACGCTTCACCCCATATAAATATAAATAAAAGCCGTTCCTCAGTTGAGGGCGGCTTTTCTCATTGCCATACACTCTATGATTTTAATCTTAACAATTAATCCTTACTCTTACCCTTCGCCAGGTTCACTAAGTATAAGTCCTTAATTTTTCGATCATGCTTACTGGATTCCATTTGTAAAGCCTCAACCTTAGTACCTAAAATCTTAATTTTTCTTTTGACTTCCTCATAAACTGTTTCTGTGTCTCCCGCCAATCATAAAAAAGAATATCCAACTTCTTACCAAAGTCTTGTTCCATCCTGACCTGAGATTGCCTAAGGACAACCAGATCCGTCTCCATCCGTCCCTGGGATTCCTTCAACCCTGCTACATCTTGCTTTACTTCGGTCAGCTCTATCTTTATCCCTGCTACATCTTGCTTTACCTCGGTCAACTCCGTCTTTATCCCTGCTACATCTTGCTTTACCTCGGTCAGCTCTGTCTTTATCCCTGCTACATCTTGCTTTACCTCGGTCAGCTCTGTCTTTATCTCTGCTACATCTTGCTTTACCTCGGTCAGCTCTGTCTTTATCTCTGCTACATCTTGCTTTACCTCAGTCAGCTCCGTCTTCATGCCAGTGAATTCATTAAGTAACTTTTCCCAAATGCTCCAGCATCAAATCCTGAAATTTCTCATTATCCATGAATCCACTTCCCTATTCCTAGGAATGGAATAATTATATCATATCCCCTAAATTAACCCAAAGATAAGTTTCTTTAATGCCTGTACTTACCCCTTCCATGATTACCATATTTTTGATGGCATAGAACGGGTCACTCCTCACACACTATAGACAAATTACCCAGGATGAAGAACTCAATCAGCATCCTGGAACATGAGGAGAACATCTCTATGAATTCCTTCGATAAAAAAATTCAGACCCGTTTGCGCATGCATCCTGAGATGCTGCGCCACATTCTAACCGAGCCCAATGAAGAGACTCTCACGACCTTGACCCGCTATAAAATATTTGAATCCAAGGGGGCCTATCTCAGCCAGCTCCTGCTTTCCCTGCTTCCCCAATGGGAATACCTGGCCTGCGAAGGCAATACCCATTTAGGGCAAATAATTCGCAACCTGGAAAAGACACCCATCAGTCCGGTTTCTCAAGAATCGGATTTTCTGCGAGCCAATCTGCTGCGCATCCGCATTCTTGCTGAAACTCCGGGAGTATTTCCTTTCTCTCCCTTCATCATTCAGGAACATCTCCTTAACTTTTTAGAGGGTGCGGATCTGATCGCGGATTTGCCTCAACTGATGGTCATTCATTTCAGCAGGGATGAGCTGAGACCCTTAGCCTCCGAACTGGCGCAATACCGGCTAAGCCCTTTAAGCCGCCGCTATGTGCAGAACCTTTTCCACCAGGAACGTCAGGAAGCCATTCTCACCAACCTTGCTTATCTATGCAAAAATTATCCTTTACTGGGCACCTGCCGGCAAGCCTATGCTTTGCTGCTCTCCCTGGACAACATTGAAAACTGGAGCAAACATCCCTTCTGCCTCCGCCTGGTATCCAACCGCTTCTGGGATTACCGCACCAAGGAGATTCTATAGTTCATCCATGGGTCGGCCTTTCGTCTCTTCGCCAAGAATGAGGACATTAAACACAACGAGGATGAGCACTCCGGCGAACATCAGGAAAACCGTTTCTGTAGGCATTTCCGCTCCCAGCATACGGCCTACCACCATAGGGGCTAAGATACCGCCGATGCGGCCAAACCCGGCGGCCCAGCCGGCACCGGTTCCCCGGGCTCTGGTAGGATAAAGCTCAGGAGTATAGGTGTAGAGAATTCCCCAGGCGCCAAGATTAAAGAAAGACATGAGGGAACCAAAGACAAGAATCATCGCCACGCTGTTGCCCAGTCCAAAGAAATAAGCGCTGATCGCTGTACCTAAAACAAAAGCTGTCAAGGTAGGCTTGCGCCCAATGCGATCGACCAGAAATGCCGCGCTGAAATAGCCGGGGATCTGAGCCAAGGTCATAATGATGACATAGCTGAAGCTCTTGGTCAGGGAAAAACCCTTTAAGGCAAGAATAGAGGGCAGCCATGTAAAAATTCCGTAGTAAGAATACACGATTCCAAACCAAAGCAGCCAGAGGAATACCGTTCTGCGCAGGAACTTCCGGGAAAACAATTCCGCTACTGTGACTCGCTTCAGCACTTTAGCCTTGGCTGCACTCTTCTGGGGTTGCCTGTTTTCACGTTTTGCCTCCTCAGCAGTTCTGCCCTCCTTTACATCAGAGCCTGTCTCCCCAGCGACCAGGCGATACACTGCCTCAGCCTCCTGTATTCTTCCCTGTTCCTCAAGAAACCGAGGTGACTCCGGAATGTACTTCCAGAGATAAAAAACGTAAAGAGCCGGAATAGCACCAATGAAAAAAGCAATATGCCAACCATAATTGGGAATGATCAGGTAGGAAATAACAGAGGCCAGGAGCCATCCTATGGCCCAGAAGCTCTCCAAGAGGACCAGAAATTTCCCTCGGTGCTTAGCGGGGGTGAACTCACTAACCAAAGTTACCGCAACTGGCAATTGCCCCCCCAAACCAAACCCCACCAGAAAGCGAAAGAACAAAAGAGAGCCATAGCTCCAAGCCAGACCGCATAATCCGGTAGCCAAAGAATACACCACCAAGGTAAAGGCAAAGACCTTTTTTCTGCCGATTCGATCCGCCACACTTCCGGACAAAATAGCTCCCAGAGCCATTCCTAACAGGCCGACACTCCCGATATTTCCCGCCTGTTCCGGGGTTAATCCCCAAGTCTTCATCAGCACCGGCAGGACAAAGGAAATAATGCCCGTATCCATGGAATCAAACATCCATCCTAAACCTGCAGAGATAAGGAGTATATAGTGAAATCTCTTAACCGGCAGTTTTTCTATTCGCTGTGATATACTCATCTTTATCCTCCTGTAAAAATTACTGATAATTTTATATAGTTTAGCAAAATTTAGTAAAAAAATAAAGAAGCTTGTGGATAAGCTTCTTTTTGCATTTTCAATTGCCTGCTTCCTCTATCACTTATTAGATGATCTGAACCAGCTGTCTCACTCTAATACCTGGAGGCTCATTTTATACTCATAGATAATCTCCATATACTGCTCTGAAGTTCCCCCTTCAGTCAGAACCTTATAACATCGATAGAGAAGCCTCTGGTGAACTCCTTCACGCCGGGCTAAAAAAGTAAGCAGACGTTTCACCCCAGGATCCTGGGTCATAGCTGCATGCTTCTCATACAAAAGGCGTGCTCTCTTTTCCAAGGCAGCATTCGCTTTTAAAAGTTTATCCGGTTCAGAGTACTGATTTACATAGGAAAGAGACCAGGGAATATCCTCATGATCACTTAAGCGAGCGACCTCCCCGCCCAGCTTGGTAATCATTGCCGATAAAGTCTCTAAATGAGCAAGTTCTTCCGCCATGATGAGTCCCAAAAGTTCACGCAAAAAACGATTGTCTATATTAACCTGATGATTTAAGTACTGAACTGCCTGGGTGAGTTCTCCATCCCTTCCACCATAATGCTCCAGCAATTCTTTAGCCAGGACCGGATCGGGCCTTTCCACATGGATTGGATAAAAGAACCTTTTTCGATAGATGTACACACCCTTCCCCCCTTGAACGTCGTCCTGCCTTCATTATATGAAGATAGGACAACCTAAGGTCACAAGAGGAAAAGCCAAACTAAAGACCTTTTACCCCAATATCTTTCCGATAATGAGCGCCGGGGAAATTTATTTTTTCGACTAAAGCATATCCCAATTGACGGGCCTGGTTAAGATCATCTCCCCAAGCCGTTACGCCCAAGACCCTTCCTCCGGAGCTTTGCAGTTCTCCTCCCGAAAAAAGGGCAGTCCCGGCATGAAAAATCACGCTCTCTTGAGCAAGGACTTCAGGCAAAGTGATCGAAATACCTTTTTCATAGGCCATAGGATAGCCCGGTGCGGCCATAACGATACAAAGTGCCGTTTCTTTTTTCCAAGCCAGCTTTAGATCCTCGCTCTGTCCTTCCGTACAGGCCCAAAGAACCTTGAATAAATCCGATTCCATACGGGCCATCACCACTTGGGTTTCCGGATCGCCGAAGCGGACATTAAATTCCAAAGTTTTCGGACCGTCTTTAGTCAGCATCAGCCCGGCAAAAAGAACCCCTTGAAAGGGCATCCCCTTATCCTTCATGACTTGTAAAGTGGGCTGCACGATGGTTCTTAGTGCCTCCTCTTCCAGCTCCTGATTCCAGAAAGGCGGGGGGCTATAGGTCCCCATGCCGCCGGTGTTCAAACCCTGATCCCCATCCAAAGCCCGTTTATGGTCCTGAACAGGGACTAAAGCAACCGCATGCTCACCATCACAGAGGCAGAGCAAGCTGACTTCCTGACCTTCCAGATATTCTTCAACCAGAAGCAATTTTCCCGATTCGCCTAAAGAGCCGTCCATTAACTCATCCACAGCCGTCAAAGCTGTGTCCAAATCCATGGCCACAATCACACCTTTGCCGGCTGCTAAGCCATCGGCTTTTAAGACGATCGGTGCTCCCATCTGTTTGATATATTCCTTGGCCTGCTCCGGTTCAGGGAATACCCGGCTTTGAGCCGTGGGAACCCCTGCCGCCTCCATGATTTCCTTGGCAAAAGATTTGCTGCCCTCCAGTCGGGCGGCTCCTTGAGTGGGTCCGAAAATCCTCAATCCTTCTTTTTGGAAAGCGTCTACAATCCCTAAAGTCAAAGGTGCCTCAGGGCCCACAATTGTCAAATCAATGCCTTCCTTTTGGGCAAATTCAAGCAACCCGGGGATATCTGTAGCCGAAATCGCCACATTCCATTCCTGAGTTCCGGCGTTTCCCGGAGCAACGTACAATTTCCCGACCTCCGGGCTTTGGGCTATTTTCCAGGCAAGGGCATGTTCCCTGCCGCCATTGCCTACTATTAAGACTTTCTTAGCCATGGGGCACCTTCTTTACTATTTGATTTAGACTGACTGAAAGCAGTTCTCCAGGATTTTGCTTTACACCGGTCGCTCCATAAGCTGCGCGGCCAAAACTAACACTCAAGCCCTCCGCTCCGAAAGGTGCCCGGCTAAATCGGCTCCTGCCTCATAGCCGGTTGGAAACGTCCTGTTTCCAACCTTTCTCCGCTGCGTGCTTTTCGCGAAGTTTTGTTTCCGCTCGCTTAAATTCGCTTCCTACCGTAAAGCAAAATCCTTGGGCTGTTTTTTGAGTTTGAGCAAGCAGAGCGTTGCGGGAAAGGTGGAGTAAGTCTCCTGACTCAAGCCGCTTTTTCCGTCTTTACCGACGCCGCTTGAGGCGGCAAGGTCGGCTACCTCCCGGGAAAAGCTCAATAGATGGCCGCGAAAAAGACTGTGCTAAAGTCCCGTAAGACGTAGCTTTACGCACAAAAGGGAACGGATTTAGCGGAGGGGCGGTCAGGTTAACGAGGCTTTCTTAACGAAGCGAAGCCACGGTTAACATGCAGAAAGCCGGGGGGTTTGGCGTAGCTGTTAAGAAAGCGAGTGAACCAACCCTGGAGCTATGGAGAGACCGTTGTGCGTAAAGCTACGCGACCCGAACAAAACCCTTTTCACTCTCCGCTGATAGCCACAACACCAGCATATAGGGCCATCCTTAATGCTTAAAATGCCGGCGGTGTGTAAACACCATAATCAAATTCAAACGGTCAGCCGCTTCGATAACTTCTGCATCTCTGACGGATCCCCCCGGTTGAACCACAGCCCGCACGCCTACCTTCGCCGCCTCCTCCAGGGAATCGGGGAATGGGAAAAAGGCATCGGAAGCCAGATAAGCCCCTTGGGCTTTATCGCCCGCCTGTTCTAAAGCAATCTTAACTGAGCCAACCCGATTCATCTGTCCTGCTCCCACGCCGAGGGTTTGGCCGGCTTTGGCCAGTACAATGGCATTGGATTTGACATGCTTTACTACCCGCCAAGCAAAGTCCAGTTCACGAAGATCTTCAGGTTCAGGCTGGCGCTTGCTGACGACCTCCCATGCGGAGATCGGCGTAGTCCCCCCATCCTCTTCCTGAATTAAAAATCCCCCTTGAATGGAACGAACTTTCCAGGGCGTATGCGTTGGCTTCCCGTCCTGTGCCACTTTGACGAGACGAAGGTTTTTCTTTTCCTGTAGTATTGCCCTGGCTTCAGAGCTGAACCCATGGGCGACGATAACTTCATAGAAGTGAGCCTTAAGTGAGGCGGCACATTCAGCATCGACGGTCCGGTTAAAGGCGATAATTCCGCCAAAGGCCGAGACCGGGTCCGCTGCCAGGGCCTTTTCATAAGCTTCCAAAGCAGTTTTCCCCAATGCTGTACCGCAGGGATTGGTGTGCTTAATAATAGCACAGGCCGGATCACAGAAATCCTGAACAATCCCCCAGGCTGCGTCCATATCCATCCAATTGTTATAGGATAATTCTTTACCCTGAATCTGTTCACCATAGGCCAAGGTGCCTGCTGCATCCGCCCCCCGGTAAAAGGCCGCCTTCTGAGCAGGGTTTTCCCCATAGCGAAGCTCCTGAGCCTTTTGGCCCCCAAGTATTATGGTTGCAGGGAAAGGGGAAGGGGAAAAGGACGGGGATTCCCCAGCAAGCTCCGCCGTCAAATACCCGGCAATGCACTGATCATATTCGGCTGTATGGGCAAAAGCCTCTGCCGCCAAACGCTTACGCATATCATACGGAATTTCCCCTTGCTCACGCAGGGCCTGAAGCACCTCCGGGTACCGCTCCGGATTGACGACGATACTCACCCGCTCTTGATTCTTTGCCGCAGCACGAACCATGGAAGGACCGCCAATATCGATATTTTCAATAGCTTCCTGGAAGGAAACCCCCGGCTTGGCAATGGTCTCCTTAAAGGGATAGAGATTGACCACCACAAGCTCAATCAACCCGATGTCGTTGTCCTCCAGCTGCTGCAAATGTTCTTCCGTAGCTCTGGCCAAAATACCGCCATGAATCTTAGGATGAAGGGTCTTGACCCGCCCATCCAGAATCTCCGGAAATCCCGTGACCTCGGTAACATAGCGAACAGGCAGCCCCGCTTCGGTCAACGTTTTAAAGGTGCCGCCGGTAGAAATCAAGTCAAAACCCAATTCCACAAGTCCTCGGGCAAGCTCCACAAGACCTGTCTTATTGGAGACACTGAGCACAGCTCGACGATTCATCAAAAAACCCCCATCCAATTCCTTTACAACCGCTCATTTTATTTTACTATACCTATATCTTAACTACGATGCGTCCATTTCTTTTGATCCGTCCACCGGCCACCCATCCTACTACTTCCGGATAAAGACGATGCTCAGCTTCCAGGATACGGGCAGACAAGGAATCTTCCGTATCCCCCGGCAAAACCAGCACCGCTTCTTGGGCAATAATGGGACCGCTGTCCAGACCTTCATCCACAAAATGAACTGTGCATCCGGAGATCTTGACCCCGTAGTCAAGGGCTTGCCTTTGGGCATGCAACCCTTGGAAAGAGGGCAAAAGGGAGGGGTGGATATTGAGCACAGGAATCTGAATATCCTGGAGAAACTCCTTGCTTAAAACCCTCATAAATCCGGCTAAGGCCAAAAGCTCCACCTTTTGTTCCCGCAGCCAGGTCAGGATCGCTTTCTCCTGCTCCTGGCGGGAAGAAAACCGGCTCAAAGGAAAGGCACCATGGGGTATTCCAGCCTCTACCGCTCTTTTGAGAGCCTGGGCCTCTTCATGGTCCGAACCCACAGCCACCAGTTCCCCGTTTAATTCGCCAAGCTTCCAGGCTTCAATTAAGGCTTGCAAATTGCTCCCGCGCCCTGACGCAAGCACTCCAATCCGCATCAAAGATAACTCACTCCTTCGCTTTGCCCGCTTACCTCTCCTAAGACAAAGCACTTTTCACCGGCTGCCTGGAGCTGAGTCTGAATAAAGTCGACATCCTGAGGATGAGCGATCAGCACAAAGCCAATACCCATATTGAAGGTGCGCAGCATTTCTGCTTCCTCCACCTCACCCAGCTTTTGCAAAAGGGTGAAGAGGGCCGGGACCTGCCAAGCGGAGCGATCGATCGTTATTCCCAATCCTTCAGGGAGAATCCGGGGAATATTTTCCGTAAGACCTCCCCCGGTAATATGGGCCATACCAAGAACTTTGCGGCTTTCTATGAGGGGAAGGACACTTTTGACATAGATTCGGGTGGGCCTAATTAAAGCTTCACCTAAACTTTCCCCCAGCTCCGGATAGTCTTTCTCCCATAGATCGGGGGTAAAAATTTTACGTACTAAAGAATAGCCATTGCTATGAAATCCTGAAGAAGGAAGTCCGATCAGAACATCCCCTTCCTGGATTTGTGAACCGTCGATCAGGTCAGGCCGATTCACTGCTCCCACGGCAAAACCGGCAATGTCGTATTCCCCTTCGGCATAAAAGCCCGGCATCTCTGCTGTCTCTCCTCCAATCAGGGCACAGCCTGCCAATTCACAGCCTTTGGCGATGCCGCCGACCACCTCGGCTACCCGCTCCGGAACCAGTTTTCCTACGGCGAGATAATCGAGAAAGAATAAAGGCTCCGCACCTTGAACTAATATATCATTGACACACATGGCCACCGCATCCTGGCCAATGGTATCATGACGGTTCATCTGAAACGCCAGCTTAAGCTTCGTTCCCACCCCATCCGTCCCCGAGACCAGAACCGGTTCCGGATATTTTTTAAGATCCAGGGCAAACAGCCCGCCAAATCCGCCCAGCCCTCCCATAACCTCCGGACGAACGGTCCGTTTTACTGCAGGCTTCATCAGTTCCACCGCCTGGTTTCCCGCATCAATGTCCACACCGGCCTGCCGATAAGAATATCCCATTACAGAACCACCTTTCTATGCAACCCACTCAGCGTTATCTCTTAGCACTTGCCTTTAAATTCTGCCCATTTCTCTCTGGTGCCCGCAGGTATCCCTGCAGGGTAATCCCCATTAAAGCAGGCCAAACAGACCGACAGCTCGCCTAAAGCCCGCTGAACGCCTGCTTCCGATAGATAATGCAGAGAATCCGCTCCTACATAGTCACGTATTCCCTCCCGATCCAGCTGAGTAGCAATCAGCTTCTCCCGTTCTGCCGTATCGATGCCATAGTAACAGGGATAAAGAACCGGCGGCGAGCAGATGAGCAGATGGACCTCCTTGGCTCCCACCTTTCTCAGCAATTCGACGATACGGGAACTGGTGGTCCCTCTCACGATGGAGTCATCGATCATAATGACCCGCTTTCCTTTAATCACTTGGGCATTGGCATTGAGCTTCAGGCGCACAGCTACTTCCCGCATTTCCTGGGTGGGTTGAATAAAGGTTCTTCCCACATATCTGTTCTTCAGCAATCCCTGGGCAAAGGGGATGCCGGATTCCTCAGCATAGCCAAGAGCGGCAGTCATCCCCGAATCAGGTACCGGTATGACAATATCGGCATCGACAGGATATTCCCGGGCCAGCTCAACGCCCATTCTCCGCCGGCTCTCGGTCACATTCAATTGATCCATGGTACTGTCGGGACGGGCAAAATAAATGTATTCGAAGGCACAGACTGTGGTCTTCTGGGCGGGAAACCCCTGCCGGGAATGAAGCCCTTCCTCATCGATGGTAACAATCTCCCCGGGCTGGACATCGCGCACGAATTCCGCTCCGATGGTATCCAGGCCACAGCTTTCCGAAGCCAGAACATACCGTCCTTCCAGCTGGCCAATACATAAAGGGCGGATGCCATGGGGGTCACGCATCCCCAGAATCTTGTCTTCTGCGGCCACTACCAAAGCATAGGCTCCCTGTAAATCCAGCATGGTTTTGACAAGGGCATCCTCTAAGCTCCCCCGGCCGTAGCGGGCAATCAGTTGGACGATCACTTCCGAGTCCACAGTAGTCTGAAAGACTGCCCCCTCTTTAGCCAATTCCTCCCGCAATTCTCCCGCATTGGTTAAATTGCCATTATGAGCCAAAGCCATCATACCCTTTTGGTAATGAACCACTAAGGGTTGGGCATTGGTCAGGAGGCTAGAACCTGTGGTTGAATAACGGACATGGCCAATGGCCATTTTTCCGTCCTGTTCAAGTTCCTTAAGAATTCTTTCCGAAAAGACTTCCGCCACCAGTCCCATTCCTTTATGAACTTGGATATCCCGGCCATTGGATACAGCAATCCCCGCACTTTCCTGTCCCCGGTGCTGTAAGGCATAGAGCCCGAAATAGGTGAGACGGGCAACCTCCTGCTCAGGCGCATAAATACCGAATACTCCGCATTCTTCATGGGGTTTATCATCCCAGGGTTCTCTCAAAGCGATGCCCTCCTAATTTTAATCGTTAAGGACTTCTTTAACACGTCTATACACTTCCGCATAGGCTTCTTCAACCTTGCCCAGATCACGGCGAAAACGATCCTTATCCAGTTTTTCCTGAGTTTCTTTATCCCAAAAGCGGCAGGTATCGGGTGAAATCTCATCTCCCAAATAGACTTTGCCCTCCGCTTTGCCGAATTCCAGCTTAAAGTCTACCAGGATGATGCCGGCCTGGTCCAAAATCTTTTGCAGCTCCCCATTGATTTTCAGTCCCAGCTCCTGAATCTCTTTAAGGTCTGATTGTTCAGCCCAACCCATCGCTAAGGAATGAGACTCATTGACAAAAGGATCACCCAGAGCATCATCTTTGTAGTACAGTTCCACCACAGGCCGTGATAAATTCAGCCCCTCTGCCACTCCCAAGCGCTTGGCCAAGCTGCCGGCGGCGATATTGCGCACCACCACTTCCAAGGGGATCATCTCCAGCTTACGGACCAGCATTTCCCGATCGTTGAGCAGCTCTATAAAATGAGTGGGGATCCCGGTCTTTTCTAAAACTTCGAAAAGAAGGGCTGAAAGGCGATTGTTGACTATTCCCTTATCTCCAATGGTCCCTTTCTTCTCCCCATTAAACGCAGTGGCATCATCCTTGTACTCTACCCAATAGATCCCTTCCTGATCGGTTGTATAAACCTTCTTGGCTTTTCCTTCATAGAGCATTTTGCCTTTTTCCATAGCACACTCTCCTCATATAAATTGTTTCATGTAAGCCGTTTCATGTAAATCACTTCATGTAAATAGCTTCAACTATTTCCACCGGCTGTAAAAAGATGATTAAAGAAGCCCGACTCTCTTGAAAATGGTATCCACATGCTTCGTATGGTAGCTATAATCGAAAAGTTCGGCAATTTCCTCTTCGCGTAAATACTTCCGAATATCCTGATCCTTAAGCACCAAGGATTGGAAAGCCTCCTTAGTCTCCCAAGCCTGCATAGCATTCCTTTGGGTCCAGGCATAAGCGTCTTCCCTGCTCAGTCCTTTTTCCACCAGGGTCAGCATGACCCTTTGAGAGAAGATCAGGCCAACTACTTTATTGATATTTTCCTGCATGGTTTCCGGATAAACCCGCAATCCTTGGATCAGTTTAATCATTTTATCCAGCATATAATCCAAGGCAATGGTGCTGTCAGGCAGAATAATCCGCTCAGCCGAGGAATGGGAGATATCCCGCTCATGCCAAAGAGCCACATTCTCTAAAGCAGTCTGGGCATTGCTGCGGATTACCCTGGCCATACCGCAGATTCTTTCTCCGGTGATGGGGTTTTTCTTATGGGGCATTGCCGAAGAGCCCTTTTGTCCTTTGGCAAAAGGTTCCTCCACCTCATGAACATCGGTGCGCTGAAGGTTGCGCAGTTCTGTGGCTATTCTGTCCAAACTGCTGGCCACCCCAGCCAGAGCGGTCACGTAGAAGGCGTGGCGGTCACGCTGCACTACCTGGGTAGAGATGGGATCCGCCTTTAATCCCAGGGACTCACAGACCCATTCTTCCACAAAAGGCTCAACATTAGCAAAAGTACCCACTGCCCCGGAGATTTTTCCCACCCGAATCTCCTCCCGGGCAAACTGCAGGCGGCTGATTTGGCGTTTAATCTCCTCATACCACAAGGCAAACTTCAGCCCCATGGTGATGGGTTCAGCATGAATACCATGGGTTCTCCCCATCATCAAGGTATCTTTATGCTCAAGGGCTCTTTCCTTCAGCACTTCTTCCAGCCGTACCAGCTTCGCCAGCAAGATGTCCGCGGCTTCCACCATCTGCAGGGATAAAGCCGTATCCAGAACATCTGAAGAAGTGAGACCCAGGTGAATGTATTTAGCTTCCTCACCTACATATTCCGCCACATTGGTGGTAAAAGCCAGAACATCATGGTGGGTGATCTCTTCAATTTCCTTGACTCTTTCCCAGGAAAACGCCGCCCGCTCACGGATCACCTTAACTGCATCTTCCGGAATCCTGCCCAACTTTGCCCAGCCTTCACAGGCTGCTATCTCAATCTTGAGCCAAAGCTCCAGCCGATGTTCATCCGTCCAGATCCTCCCCATCTCAGGAAGGGTATACCGTTCAATCATCTGCAAACTCCTTTATTGATTATTTAGGGAAATAAAAACCGGGTTACTTCTGAAGTTTCTCCTGCAGAGCTTTATCCTTCTCTTCCACCCCTTGCGCCATCTTGACCCGGTAGTTATGCAAAGCTTCTTTCAACTGATCATCAGCATTGGCCAGCATCTGAACCCCTAAGAGTCCGGCATTCTTAGCCGCGTTAATCCCTACAGTTGCCACAGGAATGCCGGGAGGCATCTGGACGATGGCATAGAGGGCGTCCACACCCTCCAAGGCGCCGCTGCGGATAGGCACCCCGATCACCGGCAGAGTCGTCGCTCCGGCCACGACACCGGGCAAGTGAGCAGCCATTCCTGCCCCCGCAATAATCACCTTGCCCCCCTGTCCTTCAAATTCCTTAACCCAATTCAAGGTTCTTTCCAGCGTTCGATGAGCAGAGGACACTTTGACCTCAAAATTCACCCCGAATTCCTTCAGGACTTTGATAGCATCCTCCATCACGTTAAAATCCGAATCACTGCCCATGACGATACCAACCAAGTTCATATTGCTTCCTCCCTTTGCTTTGTCCCTTGTTTCATTAATGGGTGATACGATTATCCTCTAAAATAATTCACGCCGCCTGCGAAGATCGGCTGATATTTATTCCCACTAATATTGATGGCCACACCTTCACCCACACGCTCGGAATGCCCCATCTTGCCCAGGACACGGCCATCCGGACTGGTGATCCCCTCAATGGCTTCATAGGAGCCGTTGGGATTGTAAAGAACTTCGTTGCTGGGACATCCTTGGTGATCCACATATTGGGTGGCCACTTGTCCCCTCTCCATCAGCTTCCTGACCACATCCGGGCCGGCCACAAACCGGCCTTCCCCATGGGATACAGGGATAGTATGAATAGCTCCCAACTCCATCCCACTGAACCAGGGAGATAAGGTGGAGACCACTTTGGTCTGCACCATACAGGAAACATGGCGTCCGATTTTATTATAGGTTAAAGTTGGCGCCTCTTCATCCAGATCCACGATTTCCCCATAGGGCACTAAACCTAATTTGATCAAAGCCTGGAACCCGTTGCAGATTCCCAGCATTAAGCCGTCTCTTTGCTTAAGCAGTTTCATGACCGCTTCTTTGATGCGGGGATTGCGGAACATCGTGGCGATAAATTTACCGGAACCGTCCGGCTCATCCCCGGCACTGAAACCACCGGGGAGCATGACCATTTGTGCTCTTTCTATCCCTTTGACAATCCCGGCAATAGACTCTTCCACCTGGTCAGGGGTCAGATTGCGAATCACTAAGGTCTCCACCACAGCCCCGGCTTTGGTGAAAGCCCGTTCTGAATCATACTCACAATTCGTCCCCGGAAAAACAGGGATAAACACCCGGGGCTTGGCCAGTTTAATGGCTGGCCGTTGTGAATTTCGTTCCTCAAAAGAAATCTTTTGCGGCTGATCTACGGTTGCAGTTTTGGTGGGGAAGATTCTCTCCAAGGGTTTTTCCCAAATTGCCAAGGCTTTATCCAGGAAGATTTCCGCTCCATTCAGTTCAATGGCAGGCTTTTCCTGAGTACTGCCCAGAACCATGTACCTGACTTCGCCAAAGGCATCCCCAAGCTCGACTGTTGCCGGAACCTCCAAAATGATGGAACCGTAATCCGTCCGGAACAAATCCGCCACAGCCATCGGTGAGCTGAACTTCATGCCGATCCGGTTGCCCAAGGCCATCTTCGTGAGAGCGGCAGCCATCCCCCCCATTTTTACTGTATGGGAAGACAGGACTTTACCCCCATGAATGAGCTCATGAACTTTATCATAATTCCCGGCGAGATGTTCAAAATCTATCACTTCATCCTGATCCCGCCTTGCCGGAACCAGAACCACCTGGCTGCCTGCCTGTTTAAACTCCTGAGAAATGACTCTATCTGTATTTAATACCCCTACTGCAAAAGCCACTAAAGTGGGAGGGACATGCAGATCCATAAAGGTCCCTGACATGCTGTCCTTACCACCAATAGCCGGAATTCCCAGCTTCTTTTGGGCATAGAAGGCTCCTAAGAGAGCAGAGAAAGGTTTGCCCCATTTCTGAGGATCCTTGCCCAGCTTTTCAAAATACTCCTGCAGAGTTAAGCGAATGCTTCGATAATCGGCTCCCAGGGCGACCATTTTCGTAACCGCCTCCACCACGGCATAGAGGGCACCGTGGAAAGGACTCCATTGGGCGCACTGGGGATTATATCCGTAGGTCATCGCTGTCGCCGTGCGGGTATCTCCGGACTCTACAGGAATCTTGGCCACCATTCCTTCGGCCGGGGTGGTTTGATATTTTCCGCCAAAGGGCATCAGCACTGTGTTCGCGCCAATGGTACTGTCAAAGCGTTCCACCAGGCCTTTTTGACTGCAGACATTCAGATCCTGCAGATTAGCTAACCAGGCATCCTCTAAGGCCATTCCTGCTAAACTCATATCACCTGCCGATGCCCCTGATGAGCCAGCGGCGGCAGCACCCGAAGCGGCCTGTCCGCTTCTGACCCCTTGAGGAAGCTGTCGGAAATAATTCTCGCTGCTTTCCGGAAGCAGCACAGACACATCCGCCTTTTGCTTCACGCCGTTCGTGTTCAAAAACTCCCGGCTGATATCCACAATGGTTTGACCCCGCCAGGTCATATTCAGCCGGGGATGCTCACTGACCTTAGCCACTAAAGTGGCCTCCAGATTTTCCTCATCCGCATAGCCGACGAAAGCTTCCAGGTTTTCCGCGGCGATGACCACCGCCATCCGCTCCTGGGATTCGGAAATAGCCAGCTCCGTACCATCCAGGCCCTCATATTTCTTAGGAACTGCGTCCAGATTGATCTCCAAACCATCGGTTAATTCGCCAATGGCTACCGATACTCCACCTGCGCCAAAGTCATTGCATTTCTTAATCATCCTGCTGACTTTAGAGTTACGGAAGAGGCGTTGTATTTTTCTCTCTGTGGGGGGATTTCCCTTTTGCACTTCTGCCCCACAACTGGCCAGGGATTCCGTGGTATGCTCTTTGGACGAGCCTGTAGCCCCTCCGCAACCGTCCCGGCCGGTACGCCCGCCCACTAAAACCACCACATCCCCGGGTTTAGGCGCTTCCCGCACCACATTTTCCCTGGGTGCCGCAGCGATAACCGCGCCGATCTCCATCCGTTTGGCGATAAAACCTTCGTCATACACTTCGGCAACTTGTCCGGTGGCCAGCCCGATTTGGTTGCCGTAAGAACTATAGCCGGCTGCAGCAACTGTAGTGATCTTTCTTTGCGGCAGTTTTCCAGGTAAGGTTTCCTCTACTTTGGCCCGGGGATCGCCGCTTCCGGTAACCCGCATCGCCTGATAGACATAAGTCCGCCCGGACAAAGGATCCCGGATGGCCCCGCCCAGACAGGTGGCCGCGCCTCCAAAAGGCTCGATTTCCGTAGGATGGTTATGGGTTTCATTTTTAAACATGACAAGCCATTCTTCATTCCGGCCATCTACATCCACATTGACAACAATACTGCAAGCATTGATTTCATCAGACTCATCAAGATCCTGAAGAAGTCCCTTCTTTTTCAGCTCCTTCATGCCGATCACAGCCAAGTCCATCAGACAGACATCCCGGCTCTCAGCCTTTTCCCCATAAACCAACTCCCGGGACTCCTGATACTCCTCATAGGCTTTGCGAATAGGCTCCGCAAACTTCCCTTCCGCGATGACGATGTTTTGCAATTGGGTAAAAAAGGTGGTATGGCGGCAATGATCCGACCAATAGGTATCGATAACCCGAATCTCCGTAATGGTGGGCTCCCGTCTCTCTTCATCCCGGAAATACCCCTGACAGAAAGCCAAATCCTCCAGGCTCATGGCCAGGCCTGCTCCTTGATAGAACTGTTCCAGCTCTGTTTGCGCCATCCCTGTGAAGCCCTCAATGATTTCCACATCCTCAGGCAGTTCAGGAACAAAGGCGAGGTTTTCAGGTTTGTCCAAGCCAGCCTCCCGGGATTCCACCGGATTAATGCAATACTGCTTGATGCGTTCCAGTTCAGCCTCTGTGATCTGCCCCTTAAGAACCATCACTTTCGCGGCAGCAATCTCCGGACGCTCCTTTTGAGTAAGAATCTGAATGCATTGCGCTGCTGAGTCCGCCCGTTGATCATATTGACCGGGAAGGTACTCCATGGCAAATACACGGTCTTGGGGAGAAAGCTTAAGTTCTTCATCATAAACCCAATCCACGGTCGGTTCGGAAAAAATGATCCTTCTGGCCTGAGCGTATTCTGCAGATGTAATGCCTGCCACATCATAGCGGTTGACGATCCTTAAATCTTCCAGGTTTTTGATGCCCAGATTTTCCTGAATATCCTGCAGCAGCCCCTGAGCTTCGATATTAAAACCAGGCTTCTTCTCCACATAAATACGCTTTACGCTTTGCAGTTCCATGATACCCTCCCTGTTCAATGTCTTCTTAACTATTACCCACTAACCACTGAAACAATCATTAGTGAAAAAAAGACAGGTAGATTCCACCTTGATTAAAAGAGTGAAACCTACCCGCCTGGGCTTTCTCCACGACTATCCGCCACCAGGCTCCACTCTTGAGCGGGTGCAAATGACGAAACGTCCTGAACATAGGAAATATGCTTCCATTGTCCCATCGGTGTGATCCGACAGCAGACTAAGGTCCATTCCTTAAAGAATCCACCTTAGCAGGCAACCGTCAGACCTGTGCCCTTCGGGCAATACCCTGGGCACAGTTTCGCTCATAGTCAGGCCATTTACGGCAGCCCGGTAGAAACTTGCGGACCTTATCTCCGCGATTATATGAACGTCCTATTTAAATTTTTTGTTTGCTTTGCAGTAGCTATCTTCTGGAATAATTGTACCGTTTCTTAATTCAGCGGTCAACACTTTTTCGAACATTTTATTGTTTTTAAAGAAAATCGTTCGACTTTTTTACAATAACTCCCTGCCCTTTCCGCCTGCAAATATCCTCTTCGATCTGTAGCTTCTTTAAATCTTAAGAATAGAATACTACAGGATCAACCGGAGCCTTATTGAAATCCTGAGGAAAAGAGCCTTGAGAAAAGGAATCCTTAAAAAGTTAGAATGCCTAAAGTTGAACCACAGTGTTAAAGGAGGCCGATAAGATTGGCTCACAGTTTGCTCGCTTGGGTGAGTATGCCGGCAATTGACTCCTCGTTGCCGGGTGATATTGCTGTCTATCATATGGGATCAGAAAAGCTCCTCGGGATGATTCCCGTGGGGATCGGCCCCGGATACTTAGCCAGCTTTCCGGAAGGTAAAAAGCTCTATGTCCCCAATCGCGGAAGTGATACCCTTTCTGTGATTGATTGTGACTCCTTCATTGTAAAAAGGACCATCCCCGTCGGGAAAAGCCCTCAAGCTCTGACAATCGATTCTACAGGTGCCAAGGGGTATGTCGCCGTCCCTGAAGAACAGATCATTTCGGTTATCGATCTGCATAAAGATGAAGTCATAAATACTATTCCCTTAAACTTATATCCCAGCGGCCTTGCTCTATCCAGCGATGGCCAAAAACTTTATGTATCCCACCAGGCAGGCCGTTCCATTTCCATCGTCGACACAGAGCATCATCAAGTCGTCGACACTTTTCATCCCAAAGATTGCTCAGAGAGTTCCCCTTTAACTTCCCCAGACCTAACTTTATCCCCTGTAAGCCTGGCCTTATCCCCTGACAATACCCTCCTCTACCTCATTCAATCCCTTGAAAATAGGATTTCCGTAGTCGACCTTGGCCTACGGAGGGAAGTCGCCTCAATCCCGGTAGGCCGGAATCCCCAGCGAATTGCTCTCCACCCTGAGCGGCCCCTCGCCTATGTTACGAACCATGACTCCGACTCCATCAGCATTATCTCCACCCGCGAACATCAGGTACTTGCAACCATACCGTCACTATCTGCTCCTCGCGAGCTTACCCTGACTCCGGAGGGTTCCCAACTCTGGGTAACCAATGGTTGCCAGCTTACTCTGATCGATATTGAAACCAAGGCAATCATCAGTACCCTCTATGCCCCGCTTTCAGCCCAAATCCGTCAAGGGCTTGCCATAAGTGAGAGCCATCATCAATTGCTTCTATCTGAGGTCCTCCCCTGCAACACCCAAAGGCCCTATTCCTTTGTCACGGAAAAGATCTATTTTAAACCGCCTAAGCCCTTTGACCTTACTCTTCATCACCAGTTTCCCATACCTACAGCTATTGCCGAAGGATTAATCTTTGAGGAGGCCGAAGTCAAACACCATTCCATCAGTATCCTACCCATTCCACTTCGGCCTAATTATCATCATCTCACCTTTTCCCTGCGAATTCCTTATAAAATTATTTATCGAGATGAGCAAAATCAGCTTCACGAGCTAAAAGATGCTATCCACCATGTCCTCTCTGCCGTAGAAACCCATCTTACCCCATCTCGAATCAATCAGAGTTTCAACTTAAGGATTTTCACCCAATCCGAAGTCATTGGCAAGTCCGTTCCCACCCCCAACTCCCTGGACCTCATGATCCGGACCCAGCTTGTGGCCATGCAGCAGATCCACCCCACAGAATAACAAAAAGGCTCCTTACACAATCCGTGTTAAGGAGCCTAAAATTCCCTCGTTCATACTGTAATCATCGGTAGAAAATCTCCCCCCTGCTGTAAAATATGAGCCTGCCGGTAAACAAAGTCAGAGTTTACACTCCAGGTATGATCCATGCGATCCCCATGACGCATGTAAACATAGTTATAGCGATCCGCTCCATAGATCAAGATATTCCGCCTCGTGCACTCCTGAAGAAATTTCACATCCTCCCCTAAGTTGACTGAAGGAAACCTCACCTTCCCGAAAACCTCTCTCTTGATCATAAAGGTCCCCCCCGACAAGGATGGTCCCCTTGTATAACGGTTTTCAAAAAATACCCCTTCCTCAAGGGAGTAGGGAACGGCGATAGGCAAACGGAGCCCTAAGGCAAAATTGGACTCAAAATAAACAAAATGGACCCCTTTACCCACAATTTGTGCATTGGTATATTGGAAAGCCAGCATCAGATCCTCTAAGAAAAAGGCTCCATAATAGTCATCGTCATCCATTTTCCCGATATAATCATACTTGGCCATGTCGATACCATAATTAAGACAATCCCCCAGGGTGTAACTCTCGTTTAAAACTAAAAACCGGATCTCTGCCAAGTCCTTTAACTTCTCATAATAAATCTCAGGCCGGGCGCGGGAGGTGTTGATAATCACGATGTATTCGACCTTCGGATAGTGTATACGCTGAAGGTTAGCATAGATATTCTGTAAATACTTTGGCTTAGAAGTGGGTAAAATGATGGACACTCCAGGTCTCTCTATCCCTTGGTATTTCTCCCGAAGTTTTCTGATTTGGCTTTTCTCCTTCTCCATGCGGGTTAGTTCATTCATAGCCTCGCTCCTATTTGTCGTAATACAATCTCTTCTTTGTCACTCTGCTCCATTCTATGCAATCTTTCTAAGGAAAACCTACGAAAGCACAACAAAATGCCCTTCCAAAAAATTCATTCTTCGTCAAGTGCCCCTCATATTACCCTCCCAGAATAATTTGACCTTCTTAAAATATAAAAAACTTCTAAGATTCTGTATAAGAAAGAGGATTCTCTTTATTTATTGTGAATATATTAACTAGAGAGGATGATTCACTTGAACAAAAAAAGCAGAACCTTAGTCATTACAATTTTCTTAGTATGCATCACTTTGCTGGGAGGAAACCACTTTGCAGTCAGTGCCTCCCCTCTCCAGGCTAATTCCGAGGCCCCTCTCCTAACCTATAAAGGCACCCATGGTGTGGAGATTCGCAGCTACGTACCCGGTTATGACCTGGACAAGCTCAAAGAAATCTATGCTGAATTTGCGAAGAATACCATAGGGGAGGAAATTGCTTATTTATCCCACATCAATCTCTACCCTGATTATCCCAGAGGGACGAATACCGTAGGCATGTGGCACGGGGAGTGGTTTAGAGACCAGATTGCTCCAGGGCGCTATATTGATCTTTTTGGCGTGGGGGATGATAACCCCTATGTCCTCAATACCCTCTCTCATGAATACGGTCACCATTTTCTCTATTATTATCTGAATAAAAAAGAAGGCATAACCAATAATTATCTTGATTCTGAATACGCAAAAATCCGCAATCTCAACCACTATACAGAAATCGACAACGGTGACCACTGCTGGTCAGCCGTGGAAATTGCTGCTGAAGACTATGTACAACTTTTTGGCAGCCCGGATTTAACCCGGATCCGTTCCTATCAGTATACCCCCCAGGAAAACGCTCATCTGCCCCTGGCCTGGGAAGTTCCCGGGCTCTATGATTATTTTGTTAATCTTTCCGGACTTAAGGGTAAAGAAGATCGGGATGCCCCTGGTATGCCCTTGCTTCAACTCACCGAGGTAACTTCCGAAGGACTCTTTTTCCAATGGGATGAAGCCACAGATGATTCCGGGGAACCTCTCATTTACTCTATGGTGGGGGTAACTCACCCTACTGAAGATTCTACCGTCAAATATCTGATGAGTATCACTAAGGAAAACAATTGTTATAAATCCTCACTCAGCAGAAGACAATTAAGGGAGGACCGTATTGAGGACATCCTGGTCAAGCTTATTGTTATGGATCAAAGCGGCAACGCCGTATCCAATAACATACAGATTGATCTAAGTCATCCTGAGGATTACTTCTTCCTGATGCCCGCCTCGGTTCTGTACCTCAAATAATTACATGATAATTACATAAATTTAAGCGGTTAAGATTTCATTAGTATGAAGTCCTAACCGCTTTTTCACTCAGGTCTATAAGTTCAATTTCCGTAGTAGTTCCCTAAAAATCCCAATCATTTAGTCCTTGTCATCGGATCTATCCAAACCTGGAATTAGTGCCATGAACCTGCTAAACCCTTACAAAAAACCAGCACCGGCTGAATCGCAAACTGATACCCTTCAACAAACCATTACAAACTGTTGCTCATGATATCGACTGATATCGATCAAAAGCAGATGGAATAGGAGGGTGTTAAGCTGTATTTTGTCTTAGCTAAACCAATTTCTTTATCTTCAAATTGGAAAGCGCTTTCCAATTTGCCAAGACTGGCTGTGGGCACCATTTTCTATAAGGAATCAGACCCCTGGCCTCCACCAGGCGGCAATCGGTTTCATCCTATTCTCCACCACGGTTCCTGCCTTAATCAGGAAAACGCAGTTCATTGTCATGGCCGCTCATCCTTTTAGGTGACTTACTCATAGGATATGAGGCCAAGATCTCAAATGTGACAAATCCTATTATTATTTTATTTATTAGTCAATCTCTTCCTTCGCCTGAGTGACCATACCTTCCCCTGGTCGAATACCGTGCCTTCTCCGTCCAGAATACAGGGCTGCTTTGCACTATCGCTCTATACTATTCATTTACCCTCATAGTATAATAGCGGATTCCCCATATCCAAACGCTCGCCGAGAGCCTGCAGGCCAAGCGTATTTTCCATGATTTAAAGGCTTAAGCCCTATAGAGCCAAAGTAGAGCCAAGGACAAAAAAAGAGCCGGCAACCCTTTATTCATACGGGTTTCCGGCTTTTCCATTCTTACTCCCACTCGATAATAGATAGTTATTTCCTCTTGCTTTACACTGTTTTTTAGCGTTTTTCATCCCTGATATTCCTTATTTTCCATCCATTATTTTTATTCTATGAAGTTTTTAGTATCAAATCAGTATCACGTGAAAAGTCCTTATTTAACATAAAGAACTACAGTGCACGATCCATTGAAGCAAACACCAATACATTTTCATGAAAATATTACTTCATCATTCATAATCTGTAAAGCCTCTTGTTCCAGCCTATATGCTTCATAACGAAACGCATTAGCTTCAAGCGCAATGCAAGCAATTTCATCCTGCACCGCTTTGGCTTTTAGCAGAGGAAAAGGAATTTTAGCCACATGCCTTTCATCAATTTCATCAACTACACTACCATATGTGAACCTTCTAATTAACGGATATCCATATTCGGATGCCAGAAAAATAGAAAGATAGCCTGCAATTTCGTTAGATGCAGGAATGACGCGGATAATATGCTCACTGGCAACCCAATGCTCCCAATGTTTCGGAACGATAGTTACTTTTCCTATCGTTCCACTTCTCGTTATTAAAATCATATTCTCATGCAGTTCCAGTTGCTCCTTAATTCTATCTCCATGCTGTGTTAATGACAAATATTTTTTATTAGTTGGGTCAAGTTCATAAAGTTGCTTGCCTCCAAAAAAAGCTCGCCCTTGTCCTTTTTCAACATACACACGTTTGAAACGCCCTGGCAAAATAATGTTCTTACTAATTCTTTCATCACCTACAGTTGTTAATTCACCAGCGTATCTTTGAAGATGCGCTGTAATAGCCTTAGTGATCGGCAGGTGATACGAACCATCAAGCCGTCCACCTAGGTCAGAAAGTTTCACATTGTAATTATTTGTTTCATATTCATCACAAAATCGCTCTGTTTTCAGCTTACTTATCGGTGGAAGGCAAAGAGCATCAACAAGCATTGCTGTTGCTTTATCTATTAATTCATTTGACCGATCACGGAGATCATAAGAACGAATTACTAAATCGCTGATTTTTGTTTTAATTTTATCTGCTGGATTTGGCACAGGAATATCTGCTAAATGGTCGGGCTCTATGTGTTGTATTACTGATCCATATCTATTAGTCTGCAATAGTGTATTACCTGTTTCTGACCGCAGAAAAGCATAAATAAATCCAACATCAGCCGGATTCTTCACATTTATCCTTATAAGGTCATGACTAAAAATTTGTTTGTCAAGTGTTCTAGAAACCAATGCTACTTTTCCAATTGTCCCCGAACAGGTAACCAATATCTGGCCTTTTTTAACACGCAATGCCTCAATATTAGTTTTTGTTATAGGAGAAAGATATCCATCAGGTTGAGGCCTTATATCCATAATCGAAGATGGTTGGAATATTGGAAACTCAGAAAACGGAAGCCAAACACGCTTAAATCTACCGCAAGTATATGACCTTTTCTCGATAAAACGGACATTCTAGAGTTAGGGATTCTCCCAGAATCGCAGGATTGCTTCTTTTTTCATCTTAAGTAAATGCTCCAAGCTGCTCTCTCAGGGGCCAGCCCCTGAAACCCCGCCCTCGCCGGGTGGCAGCAGAACAGTCTTTAAACTGTTCTGAGACATAAGGGTCTTAGCTAGTTGGCCTATCAAGGGCAAGGACTTCGTCTCGGCTGACACCGCCCCTTGACAGGCGCCTACCAAGTTGACCCTAAGCAGCCTTTTGGGTCTCACAGTGCTTCTTTAAAAAAGCTGCCGGTGTCAGATTCCCTAACGCTTGATGCCTCCGTTGTCGATTATAAAAACATTCGATGTACCAAAAGATATCCCGCCTTGCTTCCTCGATGTCTTTGTATGTTTTGTGATGGAGCCTTTCTGATTTAATGGTGCTGAAAAAAGACTCTGCGCAGGCATTATCAAAGGGGTTGCCCTTTCTGCTCATACTTCGTATCATTCCCCAGTGCTTTAATTCTTCGACATAGACGGTGCTGCAGTATTGCCGCCCTTGATCCGAATGATGAATCAACCCTTTGAGCGGTCTATGACGCTTGACAGCGTTCCTTAAGGCTTCCAAACAGAGCTCAGTCCTCATGTGTTCAGCCAAAGCCCAACCCACAATTTCTTTATGAAATAAGTCCTTGATGGCAGCCAGATACAGCTTGCTTCCTTTAGCTGTTTTAAATTCTGTGATATCCGTGACCCAGACTTTATTCGGGTGCTCAACCTTAAATTTTTGGTTTAAGAGATTCGGGGCTTTGGGCAAATCATGATTCGAGTCGGTGAGACAGACGCGATAGGGCTTCTTTCGAACACTGTATAGTCCATGTTGCTTTTGTAATCGGTAAACCCGGTTTCTACCGCATTGAAACCCTGCCTCTTTGACATCGCTCCAAAGTTTATCCAGACCAATCATTGCCTGAGCCTTGGTATGGCTTTCCTTCATCACCTTAAGAATCGTTTCGTTCTCTTTTTGACGCTTGCTGGGTTCACGCCTATCCCAATCATAATAACCGCTCCGAGATACCTCTAAGGTTTCGCACATCTTCTCAACCGGGCAGCTGGAGCTGCTGGCTTTTTTAATCATCTGATAGATTATTTCCGGTTGCTTTGGGCGAAGATGGCGGTAGCCTTTTTTAAGATATCTATCGTTAACTCCTGATCGGCAATCTTTTTATCCCTTGCTTTAAGCTCAGCTTCAAGCTCGGCTATCTTGGTCTTGATAGGATCTTGCCTCTCTTTGGTTTGCTTAAGCCAGTTGCGCACAGTTTGCTCATTGACCCCAAAATCTTGAACCACACTTGAAACTGAACGGTTTTCTTCAGTGATTAAGCGTATAATGTCATGTTTGAATTCTTGATTATACCGTTTCCCGTTTTTTGACACGTTTATCATCCTCCACAGGTCTTATTTTACCCTAACTCTCCTGTGTCCGACAAACCGGGTATGGGTCAATATGCAGTAGAAAATCCATTAGTTCCATGAAGTGGCTGAGTAATACATTTACAGTTTTCAACAGCCTCTCGCGCGTGTCGTCCTTCAACCTCAAAAACAGACGCTTCTAAACGCTTTCCAGCATTGATGACTTCTGAAAGCGATACCGTACACCACTTGATGTCTTCCTTCGATAATTCGGCAACACGGACTTCCGGTAAAGGGCGAGCAACCGCTTCATCTACCATGCAATCCCCTCCCTTTTCTTCCACTTAGAGAAGATTTCAGGGACTTCGGGTGTTTGATCATCCTCCAATTTCTTCTTCTGTTGCAGCGATACCGTTCTACTACCTTCAGCGGTATCACCTAAAAAGAGAACATTGTTATTGTCTGGGCCAAGTATTTCATTTCCTTCTTTATCACGTTTGAATATTGGATTGCCGCGTTTATCATGGCCAATTTTTTCGACCATCGCCATGAAAATATTATAGTCAGCCATTGTACCGTTTTTTTCCTCAGTATCTTTTTGCTCTTGTGTTTTCTTTTGTAAAAACAACACTGAAGTTTGTGTGCCATTACGTGGCTGAAAAGTATCTGCATGTAGATCAATACTTGCGATTATGCGAGTGTTCTTTATAAGCCACTCTCTTATATAACCTAGCCCAGGTGACCCAAGAATAGAATCGGGCAATACAATGCCGAGCCTGCCACCCGGCACAAGAAACTGGACACAGCGTTCAATAAATAATATTTCTGGAGGTACGGACGATTGTAGGCGATCAGTCTTTATCCAAACCCTGGGATTAGATTTACTCTCCCAGATATGGGCGAGTTCAAACTGCTTAAGAATATTCTCATCTTTTATTGGGATATCGCTCCCAAAGGGTGGATTCGTCACAATTACGTCAAAATATTCAATGGTCTCATGATTGCGGATGTCGGATTTATTTATACCAAGAGCTTCTGCCAGCTTACCTTTAAATTCATCTGTCCATTCATGCGGCGGCAAAAGAGAATTAGCTTGCAAGATATTTCCGCTACCGTCGTTATTCATAACCATATTCATTTTTGTGGCTTTTACTAAATCAGGATTTATATCAAAGCCAAAGAAATTAGACTTTGCCAATTCTGATACTTTATCTTGAAATACTCGTAATTCTTGATTATTCCACTCAACTTTCAACTTTCCAATTTGTTTAGAAAAGTCATACTCCAAAGCATTCATCACATGAGTCATAGCATTCACAAGGAAGCCTCCCGTCCCACACGAGCTATCCAAAACGCGCTCATGTGTTGTTGGATTTATCATGAAAACAACCATCTTCATAACATTACGGGGCGTAAAAAATTCTCCACGGTCACCGCGAAGATTCGCTCCTACTATTTCCTCGTAAGCTTTGCCCTTGATATCAATATTAGTATTGAGCAAACTGTATTTTTGCAACTCACTGACAATATAGGCTAAACTACGGGGAACCAGCTTAATTTCCTCGTTCGCCTCAAATATCTTTCCGTGCTTCTTCTTTACACGGTCAAAAATTTTAGAAATACGTTTTTTAACCGTTAACTGCCCATCAGGATTATTTCGTTCTTTAGATGTAGCATAAAACTCCAGCTCATCTGGAATGTTGCGCTCATCCTCGATTTTGCAGAAAATAACTTTAAGCAACTCAAAAAATGCAGGTTGTTTTTGCAAACCGTCATTTGCATAAATATGATTATGGCATGTTTTAAAAACGAATAGCAGATTGTCATCCGAGGCATTTTTTAAATTGTTACGTTTAGGGCGGTCAATATCTTCCAAATTTCCATCAGCAGACGGTATATCATTATAATCATCGAAGTAAGTCTTTCCATTTCTATCAATTACTTTGCGAAAAACTTCTTTCTGCTTCCCATTTGTCCACATGCCCCATTCGCAATTCGGGCAAGCTGACATATAGCTTTTAAGCTGCTCAATACCATCTTTCGCATTTTTGGGCTCCACGGTTTCCCTTTTGCACTCAATTATAATTTTGACATACTCTTGTTTCTGCACAGGACAGTCATGATCAAAAATGACTATATCAGCACGTTTCTTACTAGAACCTAATTGCAAAATATATTCTATTTTCACTTGAGCCGGTAAGTATTTATGCTCATTAATAAGGCGTTTCTCTATAGTTTGGCGGACATATTCCTCTGGTGTGTCATTACGGAACTTTCCATCAATATAATCACAAATTTTTCCTTCTGGTATCACAATAACTTTAGTGTCAGCCATTTCTTTCCCCTCCGTTTTCATTTTGAGGCTTAACATAGCTGACTATGTCGGCCAATTCGCAATTAAGTGCATAGCATATCCGTGCAAGAACATCAAAGTCAACACGTTTTATATTATTTTTGCAATAGGTATTAAGTTGTGTTCTCTGGAGATTTGCCTTTTCAGCAAGAAAATTCTTGCTTATTTTGTTTGTTTTCAGATAGTCGCCAAGAATTATTTCCACACGTCCATAATCAGTAATATCTTGCACAATAGGCACCCCCAATGTAAATTAGGATATCATATCTACTAATATATATACAGCTGTATTTTTATACAGGCTGTATATATATTTTACTTAGATACGCTAACTTCAGCAGCTAAGACGCACCGGGGTTATGCCATGATTTTTCACAGCCATAGGGGAGAGTTAATAAACCAGCAAGATTTATCGCGATACTTTGGCCGTCTATGGAGCGATACAGAACATGAGCCATACTGGAAAATGCAACTTTTTGTCGAAAAGCAGGAAATAACTACCCTGTGGTGAAAAGTTCCTTTTATAATTTTTATAATTCAACGAGCAAGGAGGAATTTTTTTGTATATCATAGACCGCTTTGAGGGCGACTACGCTGTAATCGAGTCAGGCGACCGGCAGACATTTAGCTTACCCAGAATCCTCATGCCTACCGCTAAAGAGGGTGATGTAATTTCTATTTCTGTGGCCATTGACGATAACGAAACGAAAGCCCGCCAAGAAAGAGTTAAAAACATGATGAATAACTTCTTTGACGAATAGGAGGTACAAATGTTAAAACGATTAGCCCCATTATTGTTAAGTTTAACGCTCCTGGTAGGGTGCGGAACCTCAAGCACTGCTCAATCCGATCCGCCTTCGCAACTAATAGCCATACAAAAGGGCGCACAAGATGCACAAGAGAGTGAATCACAAGTCCCCGATGAAGCTCCTGCAAAGGATGATGAACCAGCCTCTGTCCCGGCTGTGGCTCCCGTTGCAGCATCTACTAACTCCCCCACCCAGTCAGGCACTTTGAAGGTCAACTTTATCGACGTGGGCCAGGCCGACAGTATCCTCATACAATCCGGCGAAACTGCAGTCTTGGTGGATGCCGGGAATAATGCAGACGGAACTCTCGTAGTCAATTATCTCAAAGCCCAGGGTGTCACCAAACTAGCTGCAGCAATCGCCACCCATCCGCATGAGGACCATATCGGCGGGATGGACGATGTGCTCAAATCTTTCCAGGTAGATCAATTCTATATGCCAAACGCGACGAGTACCACGAAGACCTTTGAGGACATGATTACAGCTGCTAATGCCAGCGGAGCTAAAAAGATACAGGTCAAAGCAGGTGTGGCCTTAGATGTGCCAGGGATTGCCGGGACATTTTTAGCCCCTGTAAACTCCGGTTATGCCGACCTCAATAACTATAGCGCGGTCCTAAAAATAACTCATGGCAACACATCATTTTTATTAACAGGTGACGCTGAGGACATCTCGGAAAATGAGATGCTACGCAACGGCAATCTCCAAAGCACTCTGCTCAAAGTTGGTCACCACGGCAGCGATAGCTCCACAACCGCAGCCTTTTTAAAGGCTGTATCGCCTAAATTCGCGGTCATCTCCGTTGGTAAAGGCAACACCTATGGACATCCTACCGACGCTGTCTTGAGCCGCCTGTCCAGCGCGGGGGTGCAGGTTTACCGTACTGACCAGTCTGGGACCATTATTGCCACAAGTGACGGGACCACAATCACCATGGATAAGGTTGCATCTGAAGTTAAAGCTAATGCTCCACCGGCTAACAATACACCGGCCTCAGTGCCAGCTATAACAACACCTGAACCATCGCCAGCTCCCTCCCCTGCTCCAGAGCCTGCCCCGACACCGAAACCAGAGCCGACTCCCACACCTGCAGAGTCACAAGCGCAGCACTATGTAATCAATACAAGTTCAAAGAAATTCCACTACCCCACCTGCCGGAGCTTGCCGACAAAAAACAGGGGTGACAGGGACACAACAAGGGATGAGCTAATAAATGCTGGATACTCCCCTTGCAAGATATGTAACCCTTAGGAGGTGGCCGCAATAGGAAGTCTTTTCACCGCCAACATAATCCTACTACTTATCTTCTGGGGTGTAGGAGTCCTAATCCTCTATGAGATCATCAAGACTGCTGTGCGTCATGGGGTCAGAGAGTCTAACATGTCGTTAGAGAGGCGGCTGGATGATATCACTCTTTTACTACAGGCAATCACGAAAGATAAATATAAGGACAAATAAAGACAGCCCCAGGGGAAGCATCCCTGGGACTATCTCTTATGATTATCATTAAAGCACACTCGACATCATGGGATACTCGGCTTCTTCCCCTGTACCTCCCGTCATTGGCTTTAATCCGCTATGAAGAAATGACGCTCTCTGCACGGCTAATGAGCCGTGCCTTTTTCTGATGCTGTCAATGGTTTTATCTACATCTCTCTGCTGTTCATTCTGCTCATCAAATAAACTTGTCTGCAGAAACTCATTGCTGCACAGATCTGCTGCGCTCACTCCGAGATGTCTCAGTGGCTTTCCCCGCCATAGTTCATCAAATAGCTCACACGCTATCCGGTGGATAAGATTCGTGCAATCCGTGGGGTCATAAAGTTTCCTTTGATGGGACCTGTAGAGAAAATCATTATCCTTAATTGATATAGACACAAGTTGACAGCAATATCCAGCTGCACGAATCCTAAACGCCACAGTCTCTACCAAGGAGAGTAAAACTAAATATGCTTCTCTTTGATTATCGACATCGAAAGCCGTCGTTGTGGAATTCCCCATGCTTTTCACGACAGGATGCCTATTAACTCTAACTAAAGAAGCGTCCCTCCCATTTGCATAATTCCAAATCAGCCGACCATGCGATTTTAAAAAGAGTTCTAGCCATCTAGGATCAGCACCGGCCAGCTCTCCTATCGTCCTGATTCTGCGATCATAAAGTTTTTTAGATGTCGCTCGCCCAACCATGAAGAGTTCCTCAACCGACAGGGGCCACATTTTTTCCATAATCTCCTCAGTGAATAAGGTGTGGACTTTGTCGGGCTTCTGGAATTCTGATCCCATCTTTGCCAAGAGCTTGTTTGAGGATACCCCAACATTAACCGTAAATCCCAGCTCATCTCTAATCCGATTCTTAATTGAGTGTGCCGCCGCTACTGGGTCTGGATAAATCCAATGCATGCTGCTAAAATCAACAAAATACTCATCTATACTATATTGCTCCACCAGCGGAGAATACCCGCTCAGTACATCCCCAAAAGCCTGACTACATTGCATGTATAAGCTGTAATTAGGTGGCACAATGATAAGCTCTGGACACTTAGCTTTTGCCTCCCAGATAGTCTCCCCTGTTTTAATATTGAATTTCTTAGCCGGTATAGACTTCGTAAGGACTATGCCGTGCCTGGTTTCGGGATTTCCTCCAACAACACTAGGCACCGTTCGCAAGTCCAAAGAATCCCCGTGCTGCAGCCTGTGGACGGCTTCCCATGATAGATAAGCCGAATTCGCATCGATGTGCATAATAACTCTTGACGCCATACATTCGCTCCTTAAAAGAACATTCGTTCTGTATTATAAACGTATGTACGCAAGAATAGTAGCGGTAAGTTTTGACAATATACTTACACTTACATTTTATACAAAAACCACTTGCACGTCTGCAGCTCGTACTTAAGCTCAAACACTTTCATTATCCCATACACTTCGGATTGGCACCTGAAGATTAGCATCCGATTACCAGCCAGCTTTTCCTCAGATACCTTGAGTAACCGCTCTACGTCTACAACCTCATCTTTATGCTGAAATCTAGCCGGAGTAAGATTGCCGTGTAAGTCAAATTTGGCTAACATTTTTATTGGGTCCATGATGACTTTCATGTCTCTCACCTCAGAACATTCATTCTTAATAAGAACTCACGTTCTTATTCTATCTCCTAAATCTTTTATTGAAAAGTGGAAATAAAAAGCAGAAGCCCAGCGCATTATATTTGCACCGAGCTTCTGCTTGATCGTAGACACGACAACCGACAACTTCTGTGATCCTCCGCCCACTACACTATATGTCCCTAACGCTATAGATGTGACAGGCACTGGATTAGGTTTCGATGCTTTTTTCGTGCGACTATCGCATAGACTTCTTTCTTCTCCTGCTCCCTGGCTTCCTTGGCCTCCAATTATTAACGATGAAAACCAGAATAAGAATAGGCCATAACCACAATGGTACTGAGCTGACTATCACCCAAAGAAAACGAAAAGAGTAATAGACGACCTCTAATGCCTTATATTCCAGATTTATTGTGATCACATTCTTTCATATTAAGGTCTATATCCATGTGCTTGTCATGCATAGCCGACGTTGATATGGTTTTTGGTCTTTGTGAAAGAAAAATGAACACTTAAAGAGAATAGTATATATCAATTTTGCTAATTCTAGAATTGACATACTTCTCCCATTGCATTGCTTCTTTTTTTTCATTTGATTCGACGCAGCTTCTTAATACACTTTCCTCAGCACCGGTTAATTTTTTAATAACACTGTCGCTGACTCCAGCATTAATTAAGTTGATTATACCAAACTTGGTTAACCCGGTAGTCCCTGACCGCCCTGTCCATCTTGCAAGCATATCGGGCATTTTAGAAGCACTCGTTTGTCCACCCCATTGCTCTCCATCAAAGGACATAAATAAGAAAGAACACTTTTTACCAAAGGATTCTCTTAACTCCATGTAGTACTGAAATTGAGTACTAAGCTTTAACGGTAACCGAATATTAAACCCATTTATATGAATAGTATTTGTCGTAACATTTAAATCTTCAACACGAATTTTTCTTGCTATGCCATATTTCATGCCCGTAAGTACCACTAGTTTGATACATAATGCTGCAACTAGTTTTTCGAACCCGATTTTATTATTGTGCTTTCCGGTGTCTTGAATAATTAAATCACAATTGGTTATGATATCTTCGATAATCTCACGTGAGAATACTAATATTGGCTCTTTTGTACTTAGCTTTTTATTTTTACTAATCATTAAATTGATTCTGCTATAATATGACTTCTCATCAATTTTAGGTGCCGAAATCTCATCTAGTATATTCGAGTTTTTCAGTGAGTTCTTTGCTACAATAGCATATATAAAAAATTTAGAGATAACTACAGTGTACTTCTGTACAATTGAAACGGTTTTGAATTGTCCTATATCAATATAGTGTTTTAAGCTATCTATGACGTGATCTGTATTAATTCCACCAAATACGGTATCATCTAATGGCAATTTTTTATATTCTGTAAGATAACTTATAAAATTGATAATATCATGTTTATAATTAGGATTTTCACTTATAAACTCCTCGATAACATCTTTAAGGTGCATTTATACCACCATCTTTCAGTAATATAAAGAAATTATCCCACACTTCTCCTTCCGAAATCTCGCGAAATTTGTCTGAAATTAAAAAAAGTCCTCCCACACCAGCAAAGGTGAGAGAGGAGCTTTTTTCTCAAGAACTTTTTCTAAACTATGAAACACAAATCTTTTACGTATTTTCACCCTTGCCCTCAATCATTTCTTTAGCAAGCATAAAAGCTGCAATTAGAAATTTTCCCCCTACATCTTTGACTTCTTCTCCCCTTAGTGCTATTTTGGCCGAGGCGTCAAATATTTCAGCAATAGTGATGGCTTTTCGAGTGTCTCCCTCCATAAGTGCCATTGTTGCCAAGGCGAGAAGCTCTTCAGGATCTGGTAATTCACTATCTACAACGGAAGTTGCTTCATCGAGCAGCTCTTTTTCATTTTTTCTAGCCAGCTCATCTGCCTTTCTCAGAACAATTTGCATGTCGTTTCCAGTGTAATGAAATCCAGCGATTCCGAACTCGCATTGCCGCTGAATATCAATGTCGGCTGAAATCATTTCTTCGTTGATGTCTTGGCACCCTGGATTCGGTATATTTAGAAGGAATAGCTCTTTGAGCGTCTTGTCTTGAAATATCGTTCTGGGGTGTTGATCGGCTGTAATGACGGCTGTTTTCTTCACCCCATTAAGGGTTCCTTCTAATTTAACTGTCGTTTGTATTGACACAGCATTTCCCTCCTTTTTAAGCCTTAAATCTGAAAAACCGCACTGTCTTCGGCCGCTTTAATTAAATCTGTAACCGCAAACCATTCATCGGTGAACTTTTCAACTTCATGACCTGATGAAGATCCCAGTACACATCCCATGCATTTAAAGTCCAACTTTTTCTTTTTCTCATGGTAATTATTAAGAAATTCGTCATTTAAGTGAGCACTGCCATCAGTCACAAAAATGACATCTGCGTTCTTGAACCGCTCTCGGTTCTCGACTATTTTTATGGCCTCTCTAAGGGGTTGCTCAAAGTTCGTGCCGCCATCTAAAAAGCTGGTCGCGATTTCAATAATCCCTTCAACAGGAATTTTACCCTTAGGAAAAATAAGCGTTTTGCCCGTTTTGCTGGCGAATGGAATATAGGCAAAGTCTCTATGCTGCCTTCTTGCTATCATAGCTATCGCCAAAGCAAATCCTGCAGCCTGCTCTTTTTGATCATCCATGCTTCCGGATTGGTCCAAACATAATACTATTGGCCCCTTTCCAGCCGAATCTTTCCCTTGAGGTGCATATTGGAGAGTTTGTTTCTCCGTAAACCGGCGATAGAAATCCAGTTTTGTAGATGGGTTGTTCAGCATGGCCAGCTCTGTCGGCAGCAAGAGTTCCGGGTCATTCCCCTGAATAATCCCCTCACGCTCTACCGAAGCAACATGCTTAGATTTTTGCTTTTTACGGGCAATTGCTTTAAATCGACCCGCCCATTCGGCCACTTTTCTGACAACACGGTCCTTCTTGAGGACTTCTGCCAGCTCAAGCTGCTGCCGCAAAGGGATTTTTTTCATTTCGGCTGCCCCTGAACCGGCCTGGGTACCAGAAATCAGATCTTCGATTCCTTGTTTGGTGCTATTTGCGTCCTGAGCCGCTTGACTCAGCATTTGAGACATATCTATGTTATTTGCTAATTGCTGTCCCATATGCTGTTGAAGCTCATTTAACAAATCGGCAAGTTTTTTGGACTTTTCTTGTTGAGTAGTTGTTGATTTCTTGCCCTGTTGCTCTCTTTTTTGGATAGACTGTTGATTTTGCCGAATCTGTTGTTGCAGCTGTTCTTGTTGTTTCTGCATTTCCTTTAATTGTTCATCATTCTTTTTCCGCTCTTCTATAAATTTAATCATGGTTTGGCTTATAGATAATGTGCCAATCGCGGCAGAAAAGTCATCCAGAGTGGTTTGCTCCCTGAGCTTCTGGTAATCTTCAGAGATCATCATCTTTTGAATCAGTGGTCTGTGGAGAGCCGCTTTTCCGCCCGCTTCGGGGTTGATCTGTGGTTGCCCTTTATATAGGGCCGACCATTGATCCCCCATGAAGTTTATATAGCCTGGGAAAACGCTTTCACCCTTTGCTTCTGTCTCTCGAATTTTCGGAGCAACGGACAGTAGGTTTTCAAACTGTCGTTTATCATAGTTATCCGTGTTGAGGCAACTATGAAAGTAATGCTTTTGGTTTTTATTCCATGGTAATGCCAATAGAAAAACCTCCCTTTAATTGGATTAAGCGGCTAAAGTGAGCCGCTTAACCCATAAACATTTTTATCCCAATGCCGCTGTTGTAATTGCTTTTTTCGTTTCATCCAGAAGACTTAACATTTCGGTGATTTTCGGGTAATTTTGGCCATTAGGAATAGCTTCAATTCTTACCCTGATTTCCTTCATTTTTTGAGTGAATTCTAAAACAATCGCTGTGTTTGAAAGGTCGGCTACCCCCATTTCTTGATGTAACTTTGTTAACATATCGTCAAGATTAACTATCTCTCTTTCTGTTGGGTCTAGGCAGAGATCCGTAACAACCGTTCTTACAATATCTCTTTCATTGCTTTCCGGGGAAACCCAGAGTGAATGAACAAGGATACTCATATCTTTCCTTAATACAGTGTCCCGTCCATCCAATGTTGCGACCGCTTTAAGCAATGACAATGTTTGCCGGAATCTCCGATCCGAGGGGTGTATACCTTCTATTTTTAGAGCATCTCGAATATCCCGAATACCCTCAAGAACATCCTGCGGAACCGTGACCATCATTTCGCTGTAGTTTTGTATTTGTTCCAATTCTTGAAGCGTGATGGTCGGCCTTTGAGCTGGGCAGGAGCCTTGTAACATTGCTACAAAGTTCCTTCCGTCCTGGATGTAAGGTATCTCATAACGAAGAATAAAGCGGTCAAACAGAGCCTCAAGGCCCTCATCCGTCTCCGGCCACTCGTTGCTGCACCCAATGATGGAAAAGAGAGGAGACTGGATAATGCCGCCGTTGTTGTAAAACACTCTCTCGTTGGCAAGCGTTAAGAGGGCATTAAGGATGGCGGAATTCCCCTTGAAAATCTCGTCCACGAAGCCGATGTGAGCCTCAGGCAGCTTATTTGTTGTGTTCCTTTTAAAAGTGTCCTGCTCTAATGCCTTAAGTGATACAGGACCAAATAACTCTTCCGGGGTGCTAAAGCGGGTCAGAAGCCATTGGAAGTAGTTAGCACCTGTAATACTCTTGGCAAGGTCAGCAACGATAGCCGACTTTGCCGTTCCGGGTTCACCTACAAGTAAAACGTGTTGCCTTGCGATAAATGCGGTCAACAGACCTTCGATGATATCATTTCTCTCTAGGTAAATTGCTTTAAGGTAACTCCGGATCTCATTGATTTTCTGCAGCATTATAAAAATCCTCCCTTTTTTGTTTCCCAAAATACTTAACTAAACAGTTTCCTTCTTTTTTCTCAGGTTAATTTAACTTCTTCCGCCATGACGAAAATGCCATTTTCGTATCCTTGATAGCTGGCAAGCTCATTCAGTAGGATTCTTGGTACATGTAAGCTGCTTGCCTGCTTTTGAAGGATGTCATTAGCAATTTCTTCAACCATCGGAATAACAATACAGCTTTCGGCTGTGTCATACTCTCGTATCGAATCGCTGGGTTTGCTAATCATGGTCTGCATGTGGTAAGTGATGCAGACTCTTTTTAACGCTTTCATGTTTTCATCAAACGTGGCGCAGGATACCCCCGCCTCTTAGGCGGCGGGAGGAATGCGCCTTCACTTCCTTTCTTTCTTAAACTACTTTTTTGTGAAACCAGCTCTGCACAAACACTTTACGACACTCTTCCGGCTTGGTATTCTGCGTGATTCGCCTGTTATCGTAGTCAAAACTGTGCAGACTGAGCCTCCCCTTCGTTGTCCCGCCTGTACGGTAGAGTTTACCTTTGTATTCCACTACCGTATTCTTTTTAAATCCCAGTGTAACGCTGCCCCCATAAGGCGGTCTGATACCGCCTTTTTTCGGCTCTAGCCGGTGCAATTGCCTTCGTGGATTCTCTGGCCTTCTCCAAACGCTGAAGCTGGTTACGCTTTTATCTTGAGTACCAAGTGTGGCAATGCATAAGGCAAATCCATCTACGGCTTGGGATTCAAAAACATGGGCTTTCTTTTCGCCTATCTTGGTTAGCCCGTATTCTTTTCGCACCCTGGCGGTATCCTCCGGTTCACATAAGCTCAACTCTGTTCTTGCCTCTAACCATCGGTAGAGCTTGGTTTTACCTACCATAGTCCAGGTCCAGTATTGACGGCCCTTTTGTCCTTTGAGCTTATTGCCGTCGATTTTGACATCTTCCACAACGACTTGACTGATTGGATAAATGGCCAGGAGTTGCTTGAGAAACGCTATCCGCATTTCCACCTTGGCTTTGATGCTGGGCGGCAGCCAGTTCTCCCTGTTCTTTCGGTTGTTAAACCGCGCCGGTCGCCGTCTGGTCTTGCGGAACCGTCTGGCTCGACGCATATTACGCCGCTGTTCCAGCTTCTTCTTGATTCTGTTTTCGACGATGATCATGCCGGATGTTTGCATTTGCTTTTTACTGGCTATGCAAAATCCATCGTATTTGGCTCCGGGGTCATATCCCAATACCAGAGGTTGCGTATGTTTACTGGTTGACGTAGTGAGCTGGATGTAGAAGATTCCTGCTTCCGTCCACTTCTTAACAGCCCCACCTTTTTGCAATAGCTTCCGGGCTTTGACCGGTGAGCATGGCATCAGTGGAGTGCCGTCTTGATGGACGACTGGTACTTTGTTATGCACGGTAATCGTGCCTCCTTTTCAGAGTTGAGTGTCCCTCGACAAAGCAAGCCGGGCTTAGACAGGTTAAAACCTATCATGGCATTTAGCGGTTCTGCCGAATTTCCCCAGGCTGGGACTGGCACCCAGGAGGTTCTTATAGCCCAACTCGCGTAGCCCCTCTCAGGGCTGAGTCTAGTCAACTTGTTTCCCTTGCCCCCGCCAGGGCAAGCCCCCGCTTCTTTAAGCGGGGGTTATTGACCCTTTCTTTCGCGATGCATAAAGAACGGGTTCAGGCCGTGAGCCTCCGTCTTTTCATTTTTTTGTCATTAACTGAGACTATTGGTACTCTCCATCTTTTTACTACGTTTCCTTCTTTATTAAACTGCGTGTACAGGATACTCAACTTCCCGAGACGGTTTGTTAAGACCCATTCTGTTGCACACTCTGTGCAAACAAACTCAGGAAAACCGCCTACAACAATGTGGTTAGGGGAGTTGGGACAAATCTTAAAGTTGTTATCCATCACGCCACCCCCTTATCCAACAACATACCCATCATGTCGCGTATGAGCTGAACTTTTGAATCCAATTCTCTCTTTTGCATAGAAATTATCGTTTCATAATCCCGATAGCCGGACACTACAGTTTTTGTATCGTTGATTATCTCGGCCAGCTTCCCTTTGGTAAGAGTACTCTCTCCAGCTGCAAAACGGCATTGGTTTATCACTCCATCCAAGTGATCCGATATTTTTTTCTCTATCATCTCAATAGACTCAACACTCTTAATGACCGGTATTTTAAAGCCTTCTCCTTTCGGGAAAGCTGAGCAGAATGCTACTAACCTTCCTAAATCCTCATCATGGGCAGCCGGGACAAAGTAAACGCCGCCGCTGGGCCGTACCGGTGTAGGAGATAGCGTTTTAAGAATGTTTTGCACCATCCCTCTTACCGCTTGGCCGTTGTGATTTTCTTTGAAAATAGCAAAGTATCTCTTTGCCTCATCAAAAAGGGTTGCTGCATAGCCCGTCTCATCGCCCTTGAAGTTTATGACTTCCGTTTTTTTGTCCAAGGTCAGTACGGCTTCGTCCTCATTATAGGAAAGTCTTTTCCCTTTGGAATCTACGGTTTCCTTGACAATATGACGGATAACCGTGCTCGTATCAGAATATACATCGCGAACGATAAAGTTTTCTGACACGCCATTGCTTGGATTCAACGAGCACTCAATTTCTTTCGTGGCGCGCCGAAACGCATCTACGAGTCTGATCTGGTGAGGCATGTGGCTTAATGACAAGCCCACTTGAATGAGCGTCTGTTCAAGCAAGTTTCGGTTGTAGGTGTCATCTCCAATAGAAAACCAAAAGAGGTTCCCAAGGTGCCCATTATCTTCAGCCTCATTAGTAGTTGCAACCATATTTTCTAAAACCATAAAAAAATCCTCCCTTTTTTTAATCTCACAGATTGGAACTTACCTGCACGGACTCCAGCCACACGCTGGGCAGAACGCACACCCCCCACTAGGGATAAGGCGATTCTGGCAATCCGGGCATTTCATCTTTTGGGCTTCTTCCTTGATGGTATCCAATGGCTTTCCCCCTTCCTTTTGAGTTTTGGATAACAAAAAAAGACGGGCGCATATGCAGCTCGTCTTTTTTGTCCTTACTAAAAAATAAGGATTACATTAACCGGCTCAGCTCTTCTAAACTGATTTCCTCCGGCCAGCCTTTATTTAATCTTATAAAGTGGTTAACCAATCTTACCTCAGCTTCTTCAATATCAAGCATAAGGCCGTAATTAGTTCTCACTGTCCCGCATACTGGGCATCTTTCTGCTGGGATACCAGTATAGGTAACTTTATGTTCTTCGTATCCCTCTGGCGTGTTAGCGGCAACGGATATGTTTCTAGTTTCAGAGTACCAAATAGGTTCCATTTGTACTCGCCTTTCTGCATTTTCTTTTATGTTTATGGCAGAAGCTCCTTTTTCTTCGGCTTCGGCTTCAGCAAAATAATTATCCCAAAATTCTTCTTCAGGTCCCTCTAAACAATTTAGACAAAGTGATGGCTCCGGCTGTCTCGGCTCATATTCCAAGATTGCTTGCCTGATGACTTCTGATGAACTCCGTCCTTCTCTTGTAGCTTTTACTTTCAACATAAATGCCTCTCCTTTCGTCATTCGTACTCGCACGGTCTGTTCTCTTGTTATAGCCATAATACATTCCCCTTTCGGTTTTTTCTTATGACTATATTATACGCCGTATCAGAAGATTTTTGTAGCCACAATTTGTAGCTACAAAAATCTTTTTTTGCAGAAACATATCCTTTCCGAATATATTTCTTTATTCCACAGCCACGGCTGAGAACGAGGATCATAGACTGTTGCAATCTCCCACATGGATTCTGTCATCTCCTTTTTCAATACAACATGAATAGGTCGGTATTTCTTTCTCCCCAAATAGTGAAATCCCCAAAGCAGCATCTTTTTGATGCCGTTGCCTTGGTAATACTCTACAATGTCACCATTTTTAAATACTGACCGTATTTCCGCTTCGGAAATAGCACGCTCATAGGCCCTGTCAGCAGAATGAGTTCGTTTAGGGTCCTTTTTTAAGGAATCGAATCCTTTTTCTTTAAATGCCCGTTTGAATAGCTCGAATTCTGTATGGCCAAATAGTTCTAACATCTTTTCGTTTTGGGCCTTAAAGATCAATCTCCTTTTTTCACACTCTACAGGGTTTTGGCATCGACCCTCAATTCCTAAGTCACACACCAGATTACCTCCCTTTTTAATTTGTTTCTATAAACAAAAAAGGACACGCATACCATTTTTGGCAATACGTGTCCCTTTGAATATTCTCTTTTAATGATACTCCACCATAGGAATATCTACTTGACTATCTCTTCCTCCACAATAACTTCTTTTTATACGATAAAGTCAAGGTGGTTCAAGAGCTTTGAGATTGGAGCCGTCCATCCATTCTCTTTCAGATACAGCTTCCTCCACAATGCTTATGCAGGGTGGTCCAAGCGACGAAATACTATAATTAATTTCATTATAGCATCTATGTTCGCTTTTGGGAAGGAGCGGTCATGAGATATGATTTCTTGCCTGAGGTTGTGATTTTCAGCCGACATTTCTCCTGCTTGGGTTAATTATCGTTCACGCCTTACTTATATGAATTATAGAAATTTTCTATTAATCCATCAAAAATGACACTTACAATTATCCAAGATAGAAAAACAAATAAAGTTATAATGAGCAAAATTTTCATCAGTAACCCATCCCTTCTACTCTAGATTTCATCCAAATATTTAAAAGCAATCAAGTATATTACTGAAACATTAAAAAGCGAAAGGCATCAATCAGCTAATTCAAAATTTAAAGATTCAACTTCATATATACCTCATCCGTATCATCTTGCGTAATTCCCAAATAAACTAAGGTTATCTTCTGTGAAGAATGGTTAAAGATCTTTTGCAAGGTCTCTATGGGATATCCCGCCATTCTGGCATGATATCCGAAAGTTTTTCGCAAAGTATGAGTTCCTATGCGTTCTTTTATTCCCACTTGCTGAGCTGCCTCATTCAAGATGTGATGGGCCTGCTGTCGTGTAATAGGCCCACTCCCTTTTCGGCTGGGGAATAGCGGTGTGTCTTCCGGCGGTCCGGAGGGTAGATACTCCTTGAGCGCTTTGGCTACCGTATCATTGATCGGGAAGTTTTGATTCTTCCCAGTTTTCTTTTCTCGGATCTCGATCCTGCTTTTAATTTTCCCTTTATCATCTTTAACGTCCGTTTGTTTTAAGCGAAGAAGGTCGCTGATCCGGAGTCCGGTATTGATACCAAGGACGAACAAAACGTAGTCCCGCATGTTTGTGGCCTTTAGGACTTTTTTCATACCTTCGATCTGCTTTTTATCTCGGATTGGTTGTACGAATTCCATCGGTAAGACCGCCTTTTAGTTTTTGATTATTCTAACTCTATGGGGAGAGACATCCTTCCATTAATGTACTATATAAAGGCGGCTCTTTCTATATTTTTAACAATAATTGTTTCAGGAAAACGCCATGATCCTGTCAAAAGATATTTAAGAGGCTTTTCCCCCGCTATCCATCGTCTTCCCATTGACTCGGCGGCCTGGGCTGTGACTCAAATAAATCTAGCAATGGAAGCGTTAGCTGGGTGTAGGACGGATATTTATTTCTCTTGGGCATCCTTACCATCCTCCTTTTTATGTTTCTTGCAGTCAGAGCACCTTATCTGCTTTCCTACAGACCATCCTTTTTCTCTTGCTTTTTTTATCATAAGATATTTTGGAGTTGCACCGACCGAATCCAGCGTGTTAGAGCAACTATCACATTCAATAACTGTATATATGGCCAAGTGTTTTCCCTCCCTAACGCTTGCTCACTCCATATTTTTTCAAAATTTGATTGAGGCCCCGCTTTGAATAGCCAATGGAGAATGCAAAGTTAAAATACACATTTGAATCGCCATAAAGAGATTCATATTTTTCGGATTCGCGCTCTTCAAAAGGCGTCCCAACTTCCGTTACTAAATCTGTTGCATCAAGAATCGAATTTCCATCCCCCCTATGCCCACGTTCAAGCCATCCTTTGACTACTTTAGGCACTTCACAGCCACATAACAATTCCAGTTGAGTCCAATCCTTGGGTGCAAAAGTAAAGAATATATTACTTATAGCTCCCGTATGATTACATAAATATTCATTACTATAATAACGGCCATTCTTTTTTTCTTTATTTAGTATGATTGATCTATAAACGGCAGGATATTTTTGTTCTACATAGTAAATATCTATTTTTTGACTATCACCCCAACGCCAACTTTGCCCTAGCGCTTCACCTCCTTCTTTAATACGTAGATACTCAGCGGCTACAAGCATTTCAATTTTCTCAAAGTTATTCTTTATGTTGGAGATATACCAGTCTATTACAGCCGGGGTTTTACCATAAGCTACCCAAGCATCATGTATCCTGTCGCGAATGTAGTCCGCAAGTTGTTTCCGGATTTGATAATACCCCTGCAGCCGTATTCGATCTCTTGTGCCTATGAACTCTGGAGGAATCTTTTCTGAATCTGAGGCACTATTAGTAAGCCTCAATACTGAGTTTGTTTCGTAAAGTGTCGCAGGATCGTACGAAAAACCCTGCCCCCAAAGATCAACAAGCAACTGATTTCTATTTGTAAAATGTCCCGTTTCTCTGTAATCCTTATTGGAGTTGTGATGAAATTCTTCAGCATATTCACCAGACATGATTTTCTTCAGATCAAAAGATAAATCGATTGCTTTATGCGATGCAATTAGAGCACTATTTTCCGGTAGTATTAAAGCGTTCTCTGTACCGGCCGGAATTTTATTAATATTTGATGGTAACAAGATATCGACATACTTAATAGGCAGATCTAGCGTTTCCCCAATATATTGTTTGGATAACATAATCATAGCAATAATTATGGGGAGGTATGCTTTGGGGCCTAATTCAAAGAAAGCAAGCTTATCTTCATTGATCAGATGTTTAGTCGCATACCCTTTGTAGTCATGCTCTGTGTAGTTAAAAATAAAGTCATATGGGAAAAGTTCATACTTTTTGTTTTCTGCCCACCTGTTATTCCGGGTATTCTGGTGTTGGCCGGAGTATGCCTCGTTTATTCTTTCATTGATAAATAGTAGATTGCTGTTGTTTTTTAATAGGAAACCGAAATATCCATCAGCTGTACCGCCACAATTTATGTAGACTAAATATAGACCATCTTCAGCAACTTCAAATGCCGTTAAGCATTGCGCCAAAGTTTCAAAAAGATGAATGTGCGTTGATATTTTCATTATTGGAAGAACCCTACCGCCCTTTATAAATAAATCTTTATTACACCCTTCGAGCGATTTCATAACGACATCAGTTGCTTCAAATAATTCATCTAATACCTGTTCGTCGTTTCTTTCACCAATCAACGTTTTGCCTATCACTTCATCCGACAACTTATTAATTGCTTCAATATACGTATTCTCTGCGGCGCTCACTTCCAAAGAATGAAACATGCCCCACATCTCTTTATCTTCATCAAGTGCACCTGGATTTTGCATATATCTAAGCATATTAAAAGAAGTCTTTTTTAATATAAATTTAAACATAATTTTTGCTTGGATTACGGCTAATGCGCCTGTTCTATCATAAAGTTGGATAATGCTCTTAATTCGCTCATTTACTTTATGAAGCTCATAGCTGTAATTCGCAAGATTGAAAGTGCTCTGATTAGGATCATAGTTTGTGTACTTTGCCCACTTATCCAGTATTTCTCTATATTCCAATTAGAATCCCCCCGTCCTCATTTTCACTCAAATTATCAAGAGCACGAATATTACTTAATATGATTATATCCTACATTATGTAATATTTGAAGAGGCTAAAAAATAAAAACGTTGAAGAAAAACATCCAACAGCCTTTATTCATGCGAGTTTCAGTGATTTCTCGAATCTGACACAATCATCGTTGTGTCAGATTCAATGCAGTTAAGTACATCAAACTAAACGAGCGTTAGAATAGGGACCCTACCTTACATCTGGGTAAAAAGGTAGCTGCCGTTCAATAACGACAGCTACTTAGCATTTTGATTTTAGATCACTTTTTTCAGTAAATCCATATTTTCAAAGATATTGCCAACAACTTCAAGTTCTCGATATCCGTTCATTTCGCATTTATCCCAATGCCAAAGCGGAAATGTTAATCCCTTCAATAACTCTCCCTTGTTATGAACCTTACAGCCCCATTGATGCAAATCACTCCAACAAACTTCAAGGAATCCTTGATTATCGTCAGTGCAAATATCTCCCTCGTAAATTTCCTTGCCATGCTTATCATTAAGTCCTGTGTATTGACTAAGTACGACATCAGGTACTATTGCACCGTCAGTTGCCCGACCGCTATATGGCCTTATAACAAACTGAGGAGAATGGTACCATCCGCCGTTTTGGTTATCCCATGCCCGATACTTAATTATTCTGGCCATGCCTTATTCCCCCATTCACTAGTTCTCTAAAAGCCATAAGCCTCATCAATCATTTTCAGCATCGCCTCAGCCTCTTCCCACTTTTCAAACCACTTGACGGTATTTCCCACATATAGTTCTCCATCATTTTCGCGCCCTTTCGGTGGTTTTCCATCGCACAAAAAGTATCCACCACTAAAATATCTAATAACCAATCCTTTTTCCATACCTATTATCCCCCTTTTCTTTACTCACGCACTCCGGACAAATCCATCCAAACGCTTTAGTTTTTCTCCAAGAAGCTCTTTTAGCTTCTTTCACTGCTTCACTTTGATTTGCAGAAGGATACTGTGTCCAGTTTGCGCATCCTTCTTTTCCGCACCAAAAAGTGTATTCCCTTGTGATTTTGCCTTTCATCATGTCTGTGCCTTATACAAAATTCCAATCTTCTCAATTAAAGATTTCATACCTGCGCCTCCTTCAAGACTTTTAACGCCATCATTTTTTCTTCGCACTCTAAAATCTGTTCGTAAGTCAGCCATTCAGGCTTGCTCTCTGCCGGGAAGCTATTCCAAATTGCTTTCATGTATTCGATTTGCTCTTTTTCGTTATCAGCCCACAAGTGGTTTTCATATATTTGCCCATTGCCTAAATAATACGCGCAGTCCATTCGCATTCTATCTAATAACTGATACCGGTATTTATCATCGTGATCTAAAATCCATTTTAAGTCATACATAATTTCATGCTCCTAAAATCTTATTAAGTAATAGCCGGTCTTCATCGTCCAGATACGTCCCCCACCTCTAGAAGAATAGGCGGGGGACTTCTTGTCGGAGGTTGTTAAACAGACTCAAGCGATAACAGTTCACTACCGCACATCGGATTTACCGCAGCCGAAGCATTTGTGCGGCTTTCTGATTATGCGCTTTTCCCAGCGCAGGATTTCATCACTCATCCATATCCCCTTCTTTCTTTGGTCTCTTCGGAATGCTCATCCAGTGAGTGATGTCCTGGCACTCATATCCATAGAAATCTTCAAACACTTCTCCTGTGTAATCCCCGGTAAACAAATTTCCATTTGCATCACACAGGAGTATATTTACATCCACCTCTGGTAGTCTATCTACCACAGAAATCCAAAAAGCTTCCTGCATCATCTGTTTCATAGTTTTTAACTTCTTTTCATATTTAATCTTTTGTATGCGTTTGGAAACGCCTTTTCGTATTCCGGATCTACATCAGCTGCGTACACACTGTAGATGGTGCTTATCGTTTCAACCAGTTTGTGAGTCCCGCAATCTGTTATTTTCTGAATAGGTGAAGTGCGTACTCGCGATCCGTCAGGAAACAAGCATCTGCTGTCATCGTATATCCGCCCCCGCAGTCTGTACTCCACCAATTCTGGTGCAATAAATCCGTTATTGTTCGATGTTACGCTCCAGCATTTTAATACAGCTGTATTCAAGGTATTAACTGTTTCCATGTTTATAAATCCCCCTTTTTTTATATTAGCAACATGAGAGCAGCGTTTCCGCTACTCTCATGACTTTTAAATATTTACAAATTAAATATGACAGTCCACAATTGTCAATGTCCACTCGGGATCAGCCTTATCTAAATTTCCCCAGCGCATAAATCGCGCTGTCTTTGTTCCGAGCCATAGCTCACACTTTTTTACAGAAATCCTCCTTCAACATTAACTCGACATTGCTTTCAGTGCTTTAACATACCAGACATTGTCAATGTCATTCGGAGTTATTGCTTTTAATTCGTCTTCTGTTTCAATGACACCCCACCAACTTTCTGCGCCAAAGACAATTTTATTGAGTTCAAATACAAAAATGGCGGGGTTAGCAAAATAGCCAAGATTTAATTCCTTTGTTGTTGGATTATGAGATACCGAAATACCCATCGGCAAGTCCCCAAGAAATAGACCCAGATAAGTCTTGCCTTTATGTTCTTCTCCACAGGGAGCTATTTTGACAAATTTGCCTATATTGCTTTTTTCAAGACTATATAATTCGGTGTTCTTGTTTATTTTGGAAACTTCAATCGGATACTCAATATATCTGGAGCTATATTCATTGCAGATAAAATTTTCTTTAAATTCATGAGCAGCCCGCATTGACATAGAAGCGCTTCGTATGGTCTGATATTCCTCATTGTTCTTTAAAGCCTCGCACCTTGTGAATAGTCCGTGCTTGCAAGAATTGCAATTTCTCTTGACTTCATTTGACATATAGGAATCCTCCCTTATTAATTCTTATTGAAGGACAATTTTACTGGCAAGTACCGTAACTGAACAAGCTCCCCTGCCACCCTTTCTGAACCTCTCATCGAGAAAAATAACCTGTTCAACTTCCTGATTGTCTGAGTATTTCCCCGCTATCTCCGCAGGCCGGAGAACTGGAATACAACTGCTGCCGACAAGTCTGTAATCCTTAATAAAAACTTTTTGTCCACGCTGATAAGCCATACTATATTCCTTCTTTCTCCACTCCCCCAAGAAGGGAAGGCTCTTTACTATGACCGCCTGAAGGGGTTTGTGCCCATTCCTTTTTGATCAATAATCGCTTCCACCAGTTGGTTGACATGCGCCCGATGGACAATGCTATCGCTTATTTGCCCATATCGGGAACCATCCTCTTCTGATAGGAGGGGATGGAAAAATTCAAACGCCCATTCTTTTGTGCGCCTATAAAATCTTCCATCCCATTCAGCCTTTTTGACCGTTTCAGCAAAAAACCATTTGACGGTTTCCGGATCAAGTTTTTCAAATAGTGTTTTAATAGTGTCCTTGGGTGTCCTTCCAGACTGAACATCGTCCCGGATTTGCTTCTCGATGACTCCTTTAATGTCGAGCAGATCCTTTCTTAATTCAGGTGTCACTTTAAATTCCTCCCTTTTCGTTTTTAAGCACAAAAAAAGCGCGGTAAATGAACGCGCGTTTTTGGCTTAGGCCAATTTATATATGAAAAAAGGACTCGTATACCTAATTTTGGCAATACGAATCCATATTATATTCTCTTTTTGATACCCAATAATGGAGTATCTAATCCTGCGTCCCTTCTTCCACAGTGACCTTTTATTTATGGATACGGTCAGGGTGGTTCAAGGAGTTTCTTGAGCTAGGCTGGTCGGTCTAGGCTCTTTCCAAGGCATTCCTCTTCCGCAATGCTCAATGAGCAGGGCGGTTCAGGTCAGTAATGCTTAATCATTACTATTATTATACCATCTATATTTAGCTATGGAAAGAATCATAAATAAGGAATTAAATCAACGCTCATTTGAATTATTCTTTTTTGGTGGAAGTCCCATTCTTTTTCGAAACCTTCTTATAACCGGATCATCGTCTGGATTATAATCAAATCTCCTGGTGGCTTCATCAGCAATCTCTTTGGCCGCCTTTAAGATTTCTTTCTTCGTTCGTTCGCTTTTGCTTTCAAAAGGAAAAATGGGCAAGATAATCAACCTCCTAAGTTGTATCTTGCCCATATTTATTACAAATTTAACTTTTTAAGAACTTAATTTTACGATACCCATGCGTTTACGAAATTTCTTAAGCACAGGATCGTCTTCCGGTTCATATTTGTTCTGGCGGGCGGTTTTCGTAACATAGGCCATGAGATCTGCATCCAGAACATCTACTCCGACGGTATTCACCCGGACTTTTGGATAATTCCTTTTTGTAGATTTCATTTTCATCCGTGTCATTTAGAATCGCCCCCCTGTCCATTAGCTTGTCTCTTCGATACAATTATAGCACTGTTTTTTCTCCTATACAACAGAAGGGATCTTTTGATAATGTTCCATGCCGTATCCAGCAGCAGATAATCAGCTTTGCTAAACAGCCATTCCTTGGAATCTGCTTCCAAACATAGGATACAATAGTCTGTGTTTTCAGCTTCCCATTTAAAGCGAACAACAATAACAGAATGTCTACCTTCATGGATAAGCCAGGGCGTTTCTTCATTTACTATTTCATTAATCAGAAGTTGAATATTAACTTTCAACCTATCATATTCATCCTGTTCGGGAACATCATTTACTACACCAATTACTGAAGTGTGAAGCTTTACATTGAGTGATGAAAGTAAATAGGCTTGCATTATACCAGCAATTAAAGATATGCCTCCTGCCATATTTATCTCATTTCTATTGACCAGACTCTTGATGGTATTCATAACATGAGGAGTCGATAAAGTATTCAATATATTCATTCGGGCATATTCAGCTTCACGCAAAGCTGTCAGTGCTTCATCGGCTACCTTTGCATTTTCAGCAACTGTTTTGTATTCAACTCCGCTGCTACTTACTTTTAAAGATTCAATTTTTTGGAAAGGTAATTTCAGCAGAAAGTAAGTCCCTGTGGCCAAGGCGTAGACGATACCAAACTTGAAAACAAATAGGTTGGCCGGAGTTTGAATCACATTTAACAGTCCTTGTTGATCAGCTATCTTATCATAATTGATAATTGTTGACCAATTTTGATAAGATAGATATATTAACCCTGAGATGAAACCTAATTTCCAAAGGAAACTTCTTATTTTGGGGTTGTAATAGGTAGCCAGACAATATTTTATCAGATCCACTTTATCCCTAGACCATTTAAAGCAACTTTTATATATTCTCTTAACGTTCTTGTAGATTTGAGATTCAGAGAATTTTTCAAACATAGATTTTACCCTCCTCTCTTTCTTTATCGGCTGGAGTAAGACTCCCAAAATATGTCTACTTAAGATTATACTTAGCCTTTCAGGTAGTCAACATTTCATTTATAAAGAACAAAGGCCCTATTATAAGGACCTTTGCTCTTAGTTACCTTACTTTTCGATTACTCTGGCGCCAATAAATCCATATTCTCGTAGATGTTGCCTATAATACCGCACCATGTGCGTCCGGTATATACGCCACCCGAAAAGTTGCATTGATGCCATAATTCAAAACCTTTCCCGTTTTTATCCATTAAGAAAAATGAACCAGTCAAAAACTCTATAACAAAGCGTTCTCCGTTTCTCGTTTCTACTATATCCCCCTCATAAATCTCTTTGCTATTCTTATCAAGGACTTCAGGGAATTGTCCTATTGTCTCAGGGATAACCTGATATGCAAGGTTCTCGTCATTCGCATCTATAATATGGTACGAACCCCACATTTTAGTTAAATACCCATACGCCCACTCGCCGCTGTCTAGCGTCTTACCGCGAAATTTAATCTCTCTGTCCATATCTCATTCCCCCTCAAACTCTAGATTGTCGCCTCTTCGAAGCGCAGGCCGGATTTTAACCACAATCTTTTTTTGTGTTTTCAATGACTGCAATTGCACAAATAATAGACCTTTTAAAGACCAATTCAGTCATTTCTCCGAATACTGAGTAGTCAACAATTTTATTGCTATAAGCACTGGCTAAGAATCGGGAGTTTTCCAGAACTATAAAAGAATCAGTGATTTGGGCTACATTCCCGATAGCTGTGATACCATCCCATTCAGAGATGAGTACCCGATCACCAGGCTCAATATCAACAACCTTAGCTCTTTCATTTAAAGGTTCTTTAAGTTCTATCCGCATTATAAAAAACCTCTCTTCTTACCCATAATTGGACTCTCCCTCGGGTTCGAACACTGGGATATGAAAACCTTGTGTTCCTTGGTTATGTGGCCAATCAGGTATAAGCAGCCTTATTCCAGCGATAGTCCTTCGATATCCCTCAATTTCCTGAGGACTATCTTCAATGGCACCGCCGATCCATTCTGCTGGTATTAGCTCTAAAGCTATGCTCCCCTTCAGCTGTCCGTTCGTATGAACTACAGGACCAGCTGGAAGGGAATAGGCTGTGAGCCATTCTTGAGTGACTTCCCGCATTTTCTCATCACGGGCAGTTAAGTACACGATGGAGTGGCTTTCAGACAGCTTTTTAACGAGACTCACACAAGGCCAGATCGGCTGAGCTTTCCGGAACAAATCTTCAGAATATATTTCTACTGGAGCCAGACACGGATAAACGTCCGTCTGATACCCCATTTTGCTAAGCTCACTGTTAATGTCCGCAAGCGTGTTGCAGATATCAACAAAATACACTTTTCTTTTCTTCATAATAAATGGACGTTTGTCCTAACCCCTCCCCTTTTTACATCTCATTCTTTATCCCAATCTCTTGCCTAATAATTTCTGCAAAAATAGGCAAGACTTCCTTAGCAAAGTTCTTTGCGTCCGGGGGATAATCCAACTCAACTCCAAACACATAATTTGGCTCTTCACAAATAGCACTCAATTCATGACTCTCGTATACCTTCATCTGGATCGCATGGGAAGATCCCGAATAATCATCTAAATAAGTTATAAAGTCCCATGCTTCTCCTGCTTGCTCTTTTGTGCATTCCTTATTCCTTCTTATTTGTATAATTTCACGTTTCCACTTTTTTATGGTTCTTTCATAGTCAAAATGAGTCTCCCTTGAAACTTTGCCTAGAAAGTAAGTTGGATCTTTTGCCAAATCTAAGCTGATAAAATGCTTGAAAGATTTTCTCCCGTGGTTTGGCCAGGAATAGGCATAATTACCGTAGTCAGACTGCGCATTAAACATTCCTCCGTTTTCATCAATGGTGATGACTGCCCAGCCGTACTTTCCCCAGCGTATATCATACCGCTCGGAAGTTGATTTTTTAAATGAATATTCTCTGTTGACCTGTTCTAAATCAACGAACATAGACATAAACTCCTCTCCTTTATGTTCCTTTTAACTAAATTAGCTGCACATGGCATATACTGTCTCTTCTCTTGCACTTACTCCTTTAGCCGGAACGCTATTTTCCCGGTTCCATTAAACACAGCTTCAAATTTGACTCTTTCCTCATCGTCAGGTGGCTCTGGGAGCATATCATTTACAATTCCAGTTAATTCAACGAGCATTAGTGTGCTTGCATAATCTTCTTCTGTTAAAAGATTGGCCCCGCATTTCGGGCAAGGTTTGTTTAACCACTGCCCATATTCTTCAAACCTTACTGTATCGTCTTTAAAGCCACATGTGCGGTTATCACACTTGATGCCCTGTATTTGGATCTCGACTGCATCTTTCCTTGAATTCATTTTTGTGCCTCCTTCTCTAACTCATACACCCAAACCCATGGATTTGTTTCCCAGCGAAAACCACGCTTGACGTTAAGGCTGTCCCACAGGCCAGCGAAGGCGGATCTGTGGTATTCCATACCCCTTATGTGCGGTTGTTCGTAATATTCCGGAGGTTGGTATTCGTACGGGTCACTCACCCCTTCGTTTTGCGCCTCCTCCTCTGTGATCGTCTGGAGTCGTTCCACCCGAACACCAATCACACGTAAGAACAGTCGCGCCGCCTCACGAGGCATAAAAATTGACGGTCGCCATTTCCATGGTGCCAATCCACCGCATCTTCCGTAGCAAGCGTTTTCTTCCACGGTATAATCCGCCTTATACTGGCACTCAAAATCGGAGTATTCTCCCGTGATTGCATCGTACTCGTGTGGCTGCTGCCGCCACGTTTCGCGCACCCACAGGAGGTCTCCTGGTTTGTAAGGGGCATGTTTCGCCACGAGATCTTCTATGCCGTACGGGTGGATGGAAGTTCCATCGCGCTGCTTTCCGACATGCCCTCCCAAATTGAACCGATGTCCATTTTTCAGTAAGTGCCAGTATCCATTCTCGTCTTCAATTGGCTGCTCCCGCATGACTCGACGGGTCATGCCCTTGCGACCTTCAAGAATGGCCCGCACCATTGGCGTGCTGAAAAGTATCGGTCTTTCATTTGCGCTTATACCACTCTTATCTAAAATCAAACTTTTCTGTCCCATAAATACTCCTCCATCTTTATCAAATAGCTTTCAAAGCCTTGTTGATAATCCTTCGGCTAGATTCTACAGCATGATGATGAGCTTCTGATTCAGTGAGCTTATCTTGTCGATACTGTAGAAGGTAGCCATTCTTGGGATGATGGTAGACATCAAATACCTTGGTATAGCCTTCTTGCAACAACTGCATATCATAAAAAAACTGGTACATGATGTTATTACATATCTCTTCCTGTTGTGCGTGGTCCAAGCTCTGAACCCAGTCCAGGACCTCTTTAACTCCTTTAAGCTTGCGTTCATCTAACGAAAGCAATTTAAACAATAGCGCACCTCTTCTCATCATTTTCTTGTTCTTTTTATTTTTGCATCTATCAATGAAACAACGTTGCTCCACACAAGGTCAGGCACAAAATCTTCTGGTGTTACAAAATCACCGCAAATATTTGACGTTTCCGTTGGTTTCCAGTCCTTACGGTCAACATTCAGGCAATGTATCTGCTCTGGTCTTTCCCTGTACCAGTAACAATTTTGGCAGCATCTTTCCATCTATTTGCCTCCCCGATTTTTATGGATTTAAGCGGTTTCCCGGTTTTCATTCTTTGAGATAATCAGGTTATCAAGATCTTTTAAAGCTCCGTAAAGCGGTTCGGATATACGCTTAATAACCTCAGTCCCACTTTTAGAGAATTGTTCGCTATTTCCACATTCCTGTCTCCACATCCAGCCGTCGAGCAGATATACCGGGGTGTACCAACGGGACCATTCCTTCATTTGTATAGTATCTCCGTGAATCACAACCGCAGGTATCCCATAGAGGGAAAGCTGTAGATACGTCATGAACACACATTTGAGGTCAACGTCCGTTGCCGTAACAACCATTTGCTTATGGATATTGTATTGATTCTCTGTCATGGCCTTGGCAAAACCAAGGATCATGGCACCGCTACCTGCGCAGGGTTCCGCAACAGTAATATAGCCGCGTTCCGTAATATTGAGATCCTTTTCTCCCAAAGTAATCCGGCCCATCATGTTGCAAATTTCTTGCGGCGTGAAAAACTGGCCTCTATACTTGTTGTGCAGCTCCAACTCGTGGAATACGGGACCAAGAACATCCCTCGGGACCTCAGCATGCCGCTCCAGCTCCTCCACAAGGTGATAGAGCATTTTGGAAAAAAGGTCAGGTTCATTTTTCTCGTACCGGCCGACAATCTCCATGTACTGAGCCTCGCGTTCTTCCCTGTGCGTCCAATCAATGGCGTTACTGATCGATATAGCGGACATGGCAAGAAAGTCCTCAAAGATTTGCCACGAATTATGTTTTTGTCCGAGCAATCGAATTAAGCGTATTATCTCTTTTGAATTCTGAGTTGAATTCATCAATTTTCATACACCTCCCATGTTTTTCAAAGTGAGAGTGGCCTACCTGCAGCAACGCAAATAAGCCACTCTCACTTTTTTCATAACGACCGTTTATTTCAGCTGTTTTTCTTTCCCTGTTCTTGATTATTTCCTCCAAAACCATTGCGATAGGTCATCCTTTGAGGTTAAGAGAGAATAATGCTTAATGCTATCTCATGCTCTTTTCTCTCTGCGTCCATTAACTCATTTCTTGTTCCACTCACTCTTTTCTCCCATTCTTCTATCATTTCTTCTGTAAATTCTTCTGGGTTAGATGTATGGTATATTTGATAGACTATATCGCTCAGTTCATACTCCAGCCTGGCAAGCTCCTCACTCAGATAAGCTATCCACTCAAGTAGAACTATATCTCTTTTAATTACATCAATATCTTGGACTTCTACCACGATGCCCTTTCTCAATAAATCTTCAAAACCAGGTCTCCCAGATATGTAGATCGGTTCTTCTTTGTCACGCCATCTACTGATGAGTTGGATGGTCAAATACTCATCTTCATAAACCTCATCGTACCTGTAATAAGCTTGTAGGTAATCGCCATGCCCTGGATATTTCCAGTGCCTTTTATTGTAACATCCTAAATGAGAATGTTCGTCGTAATAGGGTACTTTTATATATGCTTCTAAGCTTCCAATAGATTGATCATCTGCCTTCATTATTTTAAAGTATCTTGACATTTTGATTTCCCCTTCCGTTTCTTAAACATGCAATAAAACCAAGCGTGGCTTACCCGCAACAATTCGAGTAAGCCACACCATCTTTAAGCTTATATAGCCGCTTTATTTAATTCTTTATTATGCTCAGTAACCATATCTTCTAACTCTTCAAGGGAAATGAACTTAAAATCCACCTGTTCTATCATCCCCTGTTTTTCGAATCCCTTTTTTACAACTAATTCTCTGTCTTCAGCGGCCACTTCGTCCAAATTAGGGTGTATTGCTGGCCACAGATAGGCTTCTTTTCCCATGCTAGAGTCAGGATCGAACCCGAACACACAGCACATGTAAGGATAACTCAAATACAAATAGTGCGCTTTCCTATACTGGCCATTCCATATTGCGTAGTAAGTTTGCCTAAGACCATCTTTTTTCATATTTTTTCACCCGCCTTAAGCTGTTTTCTTGATCTTTACAGAGCCTGAACCGGACTTTTTGCTTGTGAAGCGTTTTGACGTCTTTGACGCCCCATACTTCTTGAGAATAGCTTCTGATAGGTTCAACTTTTCGATTTCCTTACTACCAAGCTTAAGGTATTCCCACGGGTTATACCCCATCATTAGGATTTCGGCTGAGAGGTCTTTAAGCTTATCTCCAGTGAAATCCCATGATGTGCTTACAGAAAAATCCCATACTTTTTCGCCTGTATCCACCGGTAGACCGGTTTTCTCAACAAACTCTTTAAGTAGATCTTTCATCGTCTTTAATGCACTTTCGTAGCGCTCAATCTCATTGGCAATTATTATTGCCGCCTGGATATTTTTAATAGATTGAACGATCGTTTGGTTTGCTTGGTTTGACATAGCAAGTCCTCCCTTTTTTTGCTGTTTCTTAAGCCTTAAGCTGTTTTGCTAAAAAATTAGCCGCTGTTTCTGCCAACTTAAGTTCCATATCCCCCATCTTTATATTAGGATCTTTGGCCATAAGAATAACGGCTCCCACACAACCTATACAATAATCGTCTACAATAATAGGCACGATTACTTCATTGCTTGTTTTAACAGGCTTGCACCCTAAAACTGCTTCTTCGATGCCTCCCCAAAGAGGTTTATTTAGGTATTCCTTTTTAGAAGCACCTGAGACAGCGATGATCACATCTTTGTCAGCGATACAAACAATATTCCCAGTGGTTTTATACAGAGAATCTGCATATTCTTTCGCAAAATCATCCAAGGCAGCGATAGATGAGTATCTCTTAAACAATACTCCCCCATCATGAATAAAAATCTCTAAAGGATCTCCCTCTTTGATGCGTAAGCTCCTTCTAATTTCCTTTGGAATAACAACCCTGCCAAGATCATCAATTCTTCTGATAATACCTGTTTCTTTCATTTTAATTCTCCTCTCATAACCAAACGTTTAGTATAGCTGGAATATATGACAATCTAAGCTACTACCCTGGTCGGCCTTATCACCCCAAAGCCTCGATTGAATATTGACGACATTGAGCAATTAGGGCAGACAGGCTTCCGAACAATAAGATTACCATGGTTATCAAAGAATAACTTACTCGCTGTGAATGTTTCACCACAGCAGGAGCATTGAATCTCCGTTCCTTTTTTCATTGTAAATTCCTCCCTTTTTTGACGCAAAAATTCTCTGCCATAAGTCAGCAGAGATCAATGCATTTCTTTTTTAGTTTTATATACAAAAAGGGACACGCATACCATTTCGTTTTTGGCAATACGTGTCCCTTTGAATATTCTCTTTTATGATATTCCATTAGATATTGGAATATCTCTTATCGGTGTCCCTTCTTCCACAGCGATTACATTTTATTTGCAGTAGCAGATCAAGGTGGTTCAAGGATTCTGAGAGAGGTCAGTAAGTTTACCTCTCCTTTTAAGACGCTTCCTCCACAATGCTTATGCAGGGTGGTTCAAGCGATGAAATACTATAATTATCTTCATTATAGCATCACCTCTCAACTTTGGGAAGAAGCAGCCCTTAAAAACAAAAAAGGCTGAGCAAATAATCTGCTCAGCTTTAACATTCCAAAGCAAGCCCCCGGCTTTAGCCATGGGGATGTTGACTCATACCCGGTTCACGATTTTTCTCTTACAGATTAGGGGGCCTGTTTCACCTCCTGCTTTTTCGGCTGCCTTTGATAGCAATATACATAAAAGTTGTAATCTCCTGAATGAGGGAAGCAGCGTACGAAGAATTGATATCGATCTGTATTCACGCAGAATCCGTAATCATCGGAGTGCCGCATGCCCGGTATCTTAGCTTCCGGGCGCCGATAGCAGTAATCCGCCATACTAAGGCGGTCTTTCAATAAGCCTTGCTTGCGCAGGTAATTGATGAAAACATCAAATTCGTCCTTGAATTCCTGTGTTATCAATTCGCATTGATGCTCCCACCACGTACTCCAAAACTCCTTGCCACCGCTACCAAAATCGCCACGCAAATGGCCTATACAACCACGCTCCCGATCTTTTTCTGGGTCGGAATAGAAAAGGACGCTTTCCTCCGGGGCAAAGGGAGTAATTGTAAATATTTCTTCTCTCACTTTTCTCACCTTACACTTTCTTCTTAAAACGACGGGCTAGCTCATTGATGCTGACCAACTTAATTCTAATTTAAGTACAAGGCCAGCCTTTGAATTTTATATTGATCTGGTTCTATAAAACTTTGGAGTTGTTGAAATGTACAAAGATAGCCATCCCCACATTCATGCTTATAATAGTTTTCTTCATTCATAGAAAAATGAAGTTCAAGCAATCCATTCTGAAGCACTTTCTCAACCAGAAATTCAGTACCTTTTTTTATATAAGATCCATCCTTTAGGTTTAAATCAACGGTAGTTATAAAAAACATAAATTCAAGGTTTTTCATTCTCTCAATTTCAGGGCTTGTAATGGATTCTTCGAAAGCCATTAATTCTTCATTTCCCTTATTCGTGGTTACGTTAATAAACGTTCCGAGCTTTTCTTTAAGCCTGCAAAGAAGCCTAGCCACAATCGAGTCCCCCTTTACTTTCTCTTAAACATAAAAGGCTCCACGGGCAGTTTCCACAGGCCGGTGACGGCCTTGCAGGAAACGCTTCAGGGATCTTCAGTACAGTTAACAGCTCCAATCGTGATTGGACTTCTTCCGCTGTTCTGATAGCCCATTGTATCGCTTGGAAAGCCTCATTTTGTGTAATGATCCCACTTTCGATTCGTTTGAATCGAAGAAATGCATACACTCCTTTGATAACCTTATCCCCGGTCTTTTCCATGACGGCTGCCGCATATAACGGGAGCTGCCATGAATCGAAGATCCCATACGTTTTAAATCCCGTTTTCCAATCAACGATCATTGGTATGGAAGTGTTGTCCGGCTGAAGGTCAATATAGCCCTGTATCTTGATCTTATCTGTAAGCTGCATAATAAAGTGATGCTCCACAGTACCGGTGTATTTGTAACCTATGGCGGTTGTGAGCATGGACTCGACGATTGATCGCTCAACTGTCGAGTCCCCTTCTTCTAAGTATGCGGTGACAATCGCATCCTCGAATAAATAACCGTTTGAATACAAGTCATACGCTCTATGGACAGTCTTACCAAGAACTGCTGGTGAACCGGGCGGATCAGGGAACTTCTCCACATACTTGTAAGCAAAGCGACGTTTACAGGTATCGAAGAGGGTTAAGCGTGAAAAAGAAAAGAGATCCATCACATCAATCTAACTCTCCCACGCTTCCTCCCTCTATTCCACATCTTCGTCTTCTTCTTCAAGAAATCCAAGGGGCATACCCCATTCCAGGAACGGCAGCGGCTCTCTGCCAGCCATATCCCTTAATGCTTCATCCATGCCGCATGGAGAGCAAATATAAACGCTTGCATAGCGACTCAGGGCGTTGCGGACCAAGACATTATCCATGCGATAGTGACCACAACGGGGGCACGGGAATCCATCGCCGATACCATTATGCTGCATTTCTCCAAGGCTTTCGATAAGCTCCTTGGCCCATTCCTCAGTTCCAAATATCTTCTCACTCATCGCTTTCACCTTTCTTTACTCAATCTCTCTTACCAAAATAAAATCTTTCTCTGTATTGCCTGAGCTTATCTTCCGCCAACGATGAGAAGTCTCCGGCATCATTGCTCCCGGCTACAAAGAATGTGCCAACAAGAATGTCATTTCCAAGAGAACGATTATATGGCAGATCCAGCAATTTACCTTCTTCGTTACAAACAAGAATAACGTTTTCTTCCAGGGTGATGACTTCGATATACCCGTTGACCACCAATTGCATTCCAGCCAGACTATTCTCAATTTCTGCTACGTATGGTCTCTTTAATGGCTCTACCATGACCACTTTTATTGTTTTTTCCATGATCAAACCTCCTTTTTTACATGGCTACACGCAATACACCTCTTGTCCAAGGACCAGTGCGTACATGTACTTGGTCTGGATAATGTTTGAGCAGAATACTTTGCAAGCCTGCAAGATATCTGCTCAATTGTTTTTTACCCAGTCCAGAATACAGAAATCGCTCTGACTCAGGAACTATAACATAAACGGCCATTGAGTTTTGGTTCTCCCCAATTACAACCTGTGCCAGATTATTCTCAAGGATTACTACACCGTCATGTTCCCATTTTTTAGTCAGGCTGAAGCAGGGAAAAAGATCGATCATTGATTCAACGACCGTTTCTTTTAGGACATCAATGACTATATCCATTTCTCCGTAATCTTCAGCTGCTATGCCTTCAAAAATATTGATATAAAATCCGCCATAGTCAGCAATATTGTTACCGACCTTCGGGAGCCAATTACCCATGTGAACGCCCCGGCACATTAAGCACCGGGGCTACACCTCCCTTATGACTTTCACCTGTTAGAGAGCGCGACTTAGAGTTCGCTCGTTTACCAGGACACTCAAAACGGGATATCGTCATCCAAAGAAACTTCATACCCAAGAAAATGATCTGAAGAAGGCGAAGAAGCTTTGTTAGCTGCTGAGCCATATGTTCTGCTATTGTCATTATGGGTACTGTCCTTGTCTTTAGGGCTAAGGAACTGGACATTATCGGCTACGACTTCATATACCCAACGACGTTGACCGTCTTGAGCATCATAAGTGCGAACCTGCAACCGGCCATCAATGCCAGCGAGTTTTCCTTTAGAAAGGTACTCGGCGCATAATTCTGCGAGCTGCCGATACACTACAACAGGAATGAAATCCGCCTCTCGTTCACCTTGAGCGTTTTTAAAATTGCGATCTACAGCTAAAGTGAATGAGCAAACAGCCACTCCGTTTGGAGTATACTTAAGTTCTGAATCCTTTGTTAAACGTCCCACTAAATTAATTCTATTCATGCCCATCTTAATTTCTCCTTTTTCCCAGCCTGCCACAGGGGTCAGGGCTTACAGGTCATCTATAAAGTAACTTCTTCTAGCCACTCTTCTGCTAATTCGGCCCATTTGGGTTTCTTTTTATTAGCAAATTTCGCTTGAGAAAACTCTATCAGCAAATCTTCAGGATTTACGCTTAGCTTGCAAGCATACTCATGTATAACTACAAGGATTTGCTCAGACGTATTTGCTTCCAGGAAGAACATATATCCCATTCTTTTTTCTTGTTCAACGCATAACAACCATTCAGACCAGATCCAATCCAAATCTCTGGGCGATGGTTTCTTCCAGTTTTTCGTTAAGAAACCCATGGATTGGAGCTGGCTCGGTGTGAGTTTTTCGGCTGGGTGTAATTTGCGTTGCACCCTATTGTTCCCCTTATGAAAAAGCTCTTGCTTAACTTCTTCTATAGACTTGTTTTCAAGAAGTGCAATGAACTTAAGTACACCGCCTGATTCACCACAAAACCAGCACTGGAAAACATTATCTTCTGTGTTAAGCGAAAGATAATATTTATCTTTGAATTTCGGATGATCTGTCGCTTTACAAAATGGGCATTTGAAGCGTACGTCTTTTACGCTTCTTTTCTTTCTTTTTGAACGGTCATCCAACTCTGCTGATTTTAATTCGTGCTGCAAAGCTACTTCCATAATTGAGGGTAACATCAGTACATACCTCCTTAGAGAACGGTGATTTTTTGTACCATGAGGTATCCCATTTCTTCAGTTATGTCAGCTTTAAATCTGCATCCCTCTTTTAATTGAGCTGCCTCAACTATCCCTTCCTCACCTTTAGCCAGAAGAATAATAGGTTTTTGGGTTTTTATACCAGGCTCTTGGCAAACTATTCTTGCAAAGGGAGTTCCTATTCCCGACTTACCAACATGTAATTCAAGGAGCTGGAACACGCCTTTTTCGGTTTCCGAGTTTTGTTCCTGCACGGCCTGTACGGGGTTCTCCTGGACAGCTTGAACATCTTCGACTTTGTTTTCGGGTTCCGGACTGCTTTCACATGCTGGCTGCTCTTCTGCAATAGGAGCCTCCTTCTCATGCGTTGATCCTACTTCGATGACTTCTCCCTCTACAACACTTATGATATTATTCTCTCTTCTTTTGGGATCGACTTTAGCTCCTTCAGTCTGCTGTTTAGGGTTATCTTGTGGAGCTTCGCTTTCCTCCATTTGCATCTCCTCAGCTGTATAAACTCCTAACCCGAGAATCGGAAACTGACGACGAAGAGCTGCCACTTCAGCAACCTTTTGAATCATTGCCGACGGCATCTTCTGCCACACCGGAGACTTGCTGAGAGCATAGAAATATTCATCAAAATCTACGACAGCAATAACCGGCAGCCGTGACTTATGATAAACAATAGCCCAAGCGGCGATAATCTTCTTACGATTGGTGCCAAATTTGTGCTTGACAATACTCTTTTCGGTATCCACCTCAAAGAAATCGCCTTCTTTTACTACGCCGGAGTTTATTCCATTGTAATTTGGATTCTGCTCAGCTTTTTTTAACAATGCATCCCTGGTTGTGATGAAGTTTAAGGCAACTGTTCCATCGCTGTTATGCCGTTTTTGGAGAACAAGTTCTCCAGACAATGGATCGAAACCTTGTTCTTTGCAACGGTAGAGGTACAGTGCCAATTCTGAGTCGTTTGCATTCTTTGGCATACAAAGGGACATGATTGTAGCTTTGTCCTGTGGGCTTAATGCTGTCACCAATTTGTTTGGTGCAGGAGCATGCTCCTCCCTAACAATGTTAAGTGCTGTGCTGTTACTCATAATAAATTCCTCCCTTTTTTGGCCTTAAGCACAAAAAAAGCACGGTAAATAAACGTGCTTTTTTGGCTTTAGCCTTTTTATATAAAAAAAGGGACTCGTATACCTAATTTTGGCAATACGAGTCCCTTTTATATTCTCTTTTTCATACCCAACAATGGAGTATCTAAATTCGGTGTCCCTTCTTCCGCAATGACCTCTTTCTTATGCGATCGGTCAGGGTGGTTCAAGGGGGGGTTGAGAGACTGCTTGTCAATCCATTCTCTCTTTGAAGCGGCTTCCTCCACAATGCTATGCAGGGTGGTTCAAGCGATGAAATACTATAATTACTTTTATTATAGCATCTACCCTCAACTTTGGGAAGAAGCGGCCCTTAAAAACAAAAAAAGCTGAGCAAAATAAATCTGCTCAGCTTTAACATTCATTAAGGTAATAAAACTTTTTGATCTCTCACAACTTTAAGATTATCTTTCTTGGTTTTTATTATTTTATCGGGGATATCCAGAACCCATTTCCCGTGTTCCAATCGGTGAAAAATGAGATCCTGTTTAACTGTGTCCCGGCCAATAATTCGAATCGGGACATCATCTGTTAAGTATTTAGCCAAATCATTGACCATATTCACTGATTGACACATAAGTATGACGCGTTCTTGAGGCAGTCTCCAGCGGTACAATTCAATAAACGATTCTATATTATCCCATATTACCCCGATCTGATACTCCTTATCCCCGTGTAAAAAGGTATAGAGGTAGGGGCTATCAGCAGCATAGATTTTGAGTTCAGCTGATAAAAAATCCTCCATGCGGATATAGAGATCAACGACCATTAGTTTTTGAATCGTCTCACTATCACTGTAATACATCCAGTAATCTTGATGGTAACGCGCATTGATTTTTAATGCACCAATTGGTCCCAAGGTATACATATTATACTGTTTGTTTCCGATGACTAACCGATGCTCAACCACCTTCCTTTCCTCTTTAAGCCGCGCTAATATTTTCCGGGATGTCCGCGGTGCGTGATGAAGAATTTGATATCCCTGAATTTGGCCCCCAAACATGATTCCTAACTTGTCTAATAAATAAAAAAGCCGTTTCTCTGTATCTGGAGATACAAAAGAACGGTCAATCAAACGCTCGTTTGAGGGAATTCTTGTCCAATAGAACTTAATCTCTGATAATGCGGTTAAGTTATTCGTCTCCCTCCCTCCTCTCTTTTGGTTTTACAAGCAACGAGAGGAGTTTAACTGACTTTAAGAGGGCGCACGTAAAGGCCGAATATCCGCTGTTTTTCCTTATCTATATTAAGGATTTTGACTAGGGCTTTATCTCCCCTATTCAATACCTCATGCCTTGGATGCCGCATAAAGCCATCAACATAGCCATTTTGGGTTTTCAGTCTGAAGTAGCATCCTCTTTCCCTTACCCCGGTTATCTCGCAGGAGTATTCGCATTTATCTCTTAGATCAATCTTTTCCCAGGGGTTAGGGATCAGAGCCTTGCGGCTTACCTCCACTCGTCCTTTTTCTTTGTCGATGTTTATAATCTTAACAACCAGGTGGTCTCCAACCTGTAGGTGATCGGTGATATCATCGGTCCATCCATGCTGATATTCGACAGCAGATAGTGTGGCAGAGACACCACCAATATCAACAATAGCTCTATATGGGTTGACATTTCTAACCACGGCCATCGTTTTTTCCTTATGGGCCAGCTCTTCTTCCGTAAGCTTTTGCATAGCCACCAGAGCTTCTTTTCGGCTGGCGGTGAAGAGGTTTTCTTTCCTATCATATCCTTTTATCAGAAATGCTATCTTCTGCCCCATCATGCTGCGAAGAAACTGGTAACTTTTGTTCATTTTTTTCTCATCTTTTAGATCTTCCAAAGTATTAACATGATTTTTCTGGTTGGCTATAAATTCATGAACAGGTATTAGCCCCTTTATCGTTCCAATATAGACAACCGCACAAGGAATATCTGCGTGAATTTCAATTCCGGAGAGTTCCTCTTGCATAATTAACTGGTTTTGTGTTGCCCTAATCACATCTTGCCAATAATCTTTCTCGTTAATGGCATCCATTGCTTTTTGTTGGTCATAGCCCTCGATCATACGTTTCAGCAAATCCATTTTTCATTCCTTCTTTCTTGCTTGTATCTTTTTGTTAAAAAAGCGATTACAAATTTTTACATGAAATTTTCATTCATATCACGCAGGCTCTCAGTCCGATATTCTTTGGACTCCAATTTTTTGGCATGCTTATTAAGTTCCTCCAAAAACTCTTGTGTTTCTGTTAAAATTATCGGTTCTTCCGGTATTTCTTGCTCTATCGGCATCTCTTTAGTTTCAGTTTCTCTTTTTTGATTTTCTTGGCAGCTCTCTATAAAACCCGGCTTAGTCTTAACAAGAATTTTGATTTTGGAGACTTCATCACCTCCTGTCGAAATTATTGGTTCTACCTTGTGTGAACGAGCGTTTGTTTCCTCCTTTCTGTTCGCGATGCTCAGACCGCATTGTTTGAGTATTTTTCGTAAAGAAAAAACTCCTCGTTGTTGAGGAGTTGGTGGATGGCTGATTATAAGTTGTCTGGCTTGATATCGCCAATCGTTAGGAACAAACTGACCTACTGCTATTCCTGGTTTCATGGGATGACCATCTCGAATCAGTTTATGAACAAAGTAAAACCTCGGAAGTCCATCCTGCATATCGGTAGGCCGAATACGATATTCCTCCTGTTCTATCTGACGGTAACTCTCTGGTAGAAGATGGGCAATCATTTTCCCATCGTAGGTTTCCATTTTTCTTACCACCCAGTCTTTGCCCAGCTCCTCAGCAAGAAATGAAGCATCGGTACTTGAGATCCCGCCAAAGGTGATTTTATTGCGGCAGTTAGTGAGGATAGATGTTTTCATGGCTTGAGCTGTAAGATTCCCGGATGCAATAGCAAGCTGTTCGAAAGACTGAACAGCAAATACAGAAGCGACTCGATATTCGGCTGCGATAGATAAAAAACGCTCAATATCCGGATTGATATAACGCGACATTTCATCAATAATTAAGAAATGAGGTACCCGTGTTCGCTCTGTTCCTGGCCGTCGAAACGCGGCTGATTGCAGGTGCATCATCAGAAATTGACCGAAGGCATCTCCAGAGCTGCGAAATTTTAAACAACTGTTGACGGCAAGTACGCCGCCTTCCATCATATGCCGGTCCAGATCGATTCCTGTATCCCCAGTAATAATACGTCTTATATAGCTATTGGAAACCAGTTTTTCGATTTGTGCTCTTAATCCAACAGCAAGTTCCTTCCATTTCTCTCCCAGTCGTCCCCTCATTTCATGTTCAAAGAAGCCAAGCAATTCAGGGTCCTTGCCGCTTTTTTCTAATCTTGTTGTCTCTTGTTTGAGAATATCGTCATTGCGAAGTGATCTAAGCACACTGATGATATCCAAGTTATCTTCATGGTTCAATTTAAGCAATTTAATAAAGTTTCTGGCCGTTAGTTCTTGCATCAGTGCAAAAAATTCATCCTGTTTCATCATCCCTTTAAGCACCGCAATAGTCGCTTCTGCTACATCATCAACCGGCCCCTTCATGAGGTTTATCATATCAGTATTGTCCAAAGTGGGGTCAAAATGATATGTCCCCGGTATACCAAGCTCACGTGCCAGGTCTGCAGTGAACTGCGCGACATCTCCTTTAGGTTCAATAACACTCAAGCCACATTGGAATCCTCTTGCTTTTGCCATGAGTATTTGGTAAATAATCGGTTTAATCAACGTTGCGGTTTTTCCGCAACGTGTAGGCCCGACAATGATGGTGTGGGTAAAGGGATCATCCCCTCCCCACAAAAGTCTTGACATGATGACTCACCCGCCTAACGCTCCTATTCCTTAAGTTTCTTATTAGCCACTTCACAGTGCTCCCAGATTAAAGTACAGGCATCTTTAGCATTTCTCATCCAACTATTGGGAGTGCTTGTTTTCAGTTTTCGATGATGATTCGCGATACGTTGAATCGCTTCGATTTTCTTTAAAAGATAATTAATTTTCTTCTCTTGATCGTTCATATCATTTCCCCCTCTCTAATATTTGAATGCTCATTTGTTTTTATATTGAACTTCTTCACCCAGATCAAACAATAACATTTCTTGCTTAGGCTGGCCGTGTTGCTTATTTTTGATTTTCTCTTTAAACTGCTGAAACAAAGAAGAGTCCGTCTCCGTCTTACTCAATTCAAGGTGCCTACCAGGATGTGCTGACGCAAACCGCTTTTTCGTAAAGTACGGTGCGACTGCGGCTAGAGGTGTGGCAAGTGTCAGTAGGCCAATAAAGGATTGTGCCAGCCATCCTTGCCCCCAGCTTGCTGCAATGTATAGGCCCGCCCCCCATGTGAACCCAAGCCAGAATGCCGTCGATTGAAGGTATATGATGCGCGAGCCTTTTTTCAAGCTGTACAAGAGCAGCACAATGTCGATAATAGTTATCCCGACAGGAACACCTATCGGGATAATTTTGCCGCCGAAAAAACTGATATTGCCTAACATTACTATGAGAAATATGATGAGTGAAATGATGTTAAGCATTAGCGGTCCCCTCCTTGTTTTTCACACCCAACATTTTATGATGACTGGACCATCGTGAACCGTTGCCGATGTAAACTGTTTTCCCTACCCCGCCAGAGCAAGCCCCTGACTTTAGTCAGGGGTTATTGAATCAACTTGTAATAATCAATGCTCGTGTTCCCTTTCGGACAATCAGGCATTACGGAGCCTTTAATAAATCCAAGGCGTTCATACAGAGCCGGAGCTTCGAACGAATAAGTCGATGTAAAAATACCGCTTAGCCCCTCCGCTCCTGCAAGGTCAGCAAGGCTCAAAAGCATTTCCTTATAAATCCCCATCCCTCGATATTCAGGAAGCACAAATCCACAATGAAGGAAAATCCAATCATTGTGGATATTTAGCGTCAATCCGCCTACCAATATCTCTTCTGCAAGCGCGAATATACCTGGGTAATTCGAACACTCTAGCAATGGCCGATGTATGCCTACTCCACATTTATTTTGATAACAAATCAACCAATTATCAACCACCGTTGCATATTTCTTGTTGTTTATGATACCCGTAATTTTAATCTTACCCATAAAAGCCCTCCTATAAACCAATTTATACTACACCCAAAGTCTAAAGTCCCTTTAAAGCACATTGATGATGAACGAATTTACAGCGAGGCATTGACATTAAAGTATTCTCCAATTGACCTCGTTATAAATTCTGGGAATTTAGGATAAAATCCGTAGAGCAAAAAAAATAAGCCCCTATGATAAGGGCTTTTCAAATCCGTACATTTTCGTACAGATCGGATCTGACGTTCCACCATCAACACGTATGTCACGTATGTCGCTGGAGATGATCCGGCTTTGGGTGATGGGAAAGGGAGGTACCAAACCCGTTCCCCTTAGCTAACTATATTATACGGCTGGTCCAGAGGTTAGTGAAGCTGGAAAGTTACTTTTTCCAGAAAAAGTTTTTTAAATGAGCGTTAGATCAAAGGATTGTATATCTTCCGATCTAGCTCGTATACTTTTCCCGATAACGCGCCTTTCTCTAACGGTTTTGTGCACTTTTCGAAGTCAAACATCCGTGTGTCCATTAGATCCAGCAGATGCAATAGCTCCGCTTCCTTAAACATAGGTTTGACGGGACTGCCCCACTCAGGATTTTCATGATGCGAAAGAATCATGTGCTGCAAAAGATGCTTTCTTTGGCTGTCCAGGTTCGGTACGGTTTCCATTTCAGCCAATCCCAAGGATATGTGGCCGAGCAGTTCTCCTACTGTCGAATACTCGATACCAACACAAAGCTGATCCGATTTTAGTTCTTGTAGTTTGCCTATGTCATGAAAGATAATACCGGCATAGAGCAGGTCTTTATTACAGGAATAAATGGTCGTTAGTTTTTCTGCGACTAAGAGCATCGTTGTTACGTGTTGCAACCAGCCGGATTTGTAAGAGTGGTGTCGTGTCTTGGCGGCTGGGTGTGTCATGATCTGCCCTTTATATTTATGAATGATGTGCAGACAGGCTGCCCTGAGCGGTTGATCTGCTATTTCTTCAGCAAATCGCAGTATTGTTTCCAGCATTTGTTCTGCTGGAGCCGGAGCTGCCGGAATAATCTTCTGTTTCTCATAAGAATCTGCGTCCGTAGCCTTACGCAATTTGTTTACCTTGAGTTGTAGACTACCGCGATACTCCTGTACAAGGGCGTCCACTTTCACGATATCTCCCACTCCAGGAATTTCACCCTGGATGACATCGGCTATATCCCACACCTTACCGTTTATTTGACCGCTGCCATCCAACAGGGTTAGATCCAAATACTTTTTCCTTGTTTCTCTCGTCTCCTTCTCCATAATTTCTTTAACGGCAAAAAAACCAATGACCGTTTGCTCTTTCTGAAGCTCAGAAATCACTATATCAACCCCTTCCCCTCTTTTTAGTGCAATAAAAAAAGCCCGAAGGCATCTGCATAATATTTCCATTCAAAAAGGGTAGGCTTCGCCCACCCAACTTTTGATTTAATTTTAACCTTTTATCAGGATTTAGTCAATATTATGACTTGATTTTTTTTAATATCAAATATCATAGTGCGACCACATACTGATGATTTTAACGGTATGCGCATCATCTATTACTTCGTATACAAGACGGTGCTTATGGTTAATTCTGCGGGAACAAGCCCCGGATAAATCACCTTTTAGCTTTTCCCATTTCGGCGGAGATTGATATGGATTCACACGCAATATACTGATGAGCTCTTGTGCCGTCTTATCTAATCTAGCACTCTTTAGTTTTGGAATATCCTCAATCGCCTTTTTTGTATAAACTATTGAATACTTCACCAGCTGACCTCATCTTCCGGCACGCATTCGGATAACGGCGTACGGATGCCCTCCACTATTTTGTCCTTCAATTCGGGGACAGACGAGAGGTAGACTGTTTCAATAAGTCCATTATAATCTTCTTCACTGATTAGAACAGCGTTACCGTCTTTTGTACTTACGTTGACAGGCTCATTAAATTTTATCGTTTGAGATAAAATATTAAACAGGTCTTTTCTTAATTTAGTTGCGTTGATGTTTATCATTAGCTTCACCGCTTTCTCATGTACATTATAGCGTACACATTATTGTTTGTCAAACATTTCCTTTCCGATGCAGAATCCTCTTTCCGCTATGGCAGAAAAGAAACGCCCTTTTACTTTTCGCCCTGAAGCCGCTCTCTTAAACCAGCTATTTCCGCTTGATACTCCTTGTGAAGCTGCTCTATTTTCTCATACAACATTCTTATTTTCTCTGTGGATTCTTCGCTTAAGGATTGAATCTTGTTTTGATAGTCTGACTGTAGCGTTAATCGCTCCCGCTCTCTTTCGATATCCTTTTTCTCCGCCATCCGCTCAAGCTCATCTTTATGAGCCTTTTTCAAGGCTTCAACGGCTTGAACATTGTGTTCAAGCTCACCTTTTAAAGTAACGAGCGTTTGATTAAGGCGGTCAACTTCATGTTTTAAGCTATTCTTTTCCTCGTAGGCTGCTTTGTACTCGTTCACCAAGCCCATGAGAGTGTCATTTTTTTCTTTATACTCCTGAATGAGTAAATTGTTATGCCATGTGGCCTCTTCCATTTGACGTATTAAGCGTTCGGATTCTTCTTTCTCCTTGAGATGATGGATATCGGCTTCTTCGTTGGCCTTGAGCTGTGCTTTGATTTCCTTTTCCATAAAATCTATCTTTTGAAGAAGCTCATTCTTTTCGGTGCTCAGCTCTAAGACTTGTCTAGAGATTTCTTCTTTTTCGTGGGCAGCTCGTTCAATCATATTAATAACCAGCTCATTGATTCTCTTAGTATGCAGCTCAAGTTCTGAAATATCTTGTTTAAAGTTTGGCAGTCCTATTTTGACATCTTGCATTACCCACAGATTGGTTACGGATTCAATCCATTCTTTGTCCTGTAGTCCTGATGCCTGAATGGTGGTGTTAATCTTCGTTTTAAGCTCATCTGAGATCTTAAACGCTTTGGTTGATTCAGCCATATTCCATCCTCCTTGAATTGGTTAACGTACCTATATTTGTTTTAGTGCAGGTTTACCTGGTTAGCCCGGTTAACTGTATATTCTTTGCTTGAAGATCATACCTTCTCTTTAATTTTGGATATTACTGAGAAGTCCTTTTCTATTTCTGGCAGCTCGGTTCTGATATTACATGCAAAGCCTAGGTTAGGACTGAGCGTTTGTCTGATGTATCTGCTCCGGATGGTGAGCTGTAATGAAAACATCTTTGTCATGTTAACAAACGAGCGTTTGTCTATAGGTTTAGATTGTTATTTGATGCTGGATTGAACTGGCCAGCCTAGCATAATGCCCTCCCATCGCCCCTATTCAACGAGCGTTTATTTACTTGAATAAACGAGCGTTAGAATGACTATCGGCAGCCGCCTAGACAGCCACCTCATGCTTACAAGACTTTTAGGCTATTCGAATCTGGTGGCACATAACCTTTTTTGCTTTTAAAAGAATTTATCTTGCTATTTCAAGCAAAAAGCCATCCATAACAAATATGGAGGAATTACTACAACTGTTATAACTATTATACGTATCCACCTTTTCACACCAATATTGCGCACAATTTCAAATAGAGAGGCACAAAATGGTATATCATGTGTAAAACACCAGAATGAAAGATAAAGTAACGCTGAAAATATAAGCATGGCAAATATCGCCATGAACCAATATACAAATGATACTGCCCCTAAGTAATTCCAGAGTCCTATAAAAACAGGCCAATAATATATCCAACCTATTCCTATCAAGAGGATAATTGCCATCAAGCTAATCCGGTTTAGCCAAATAATTCGTAGTTTCATTTCTATCCCTCTCTCTTTTACTGTTCATGTCTACCACAATTGGTATGCCGAAATAATCCTTCCACTATAGAGTCCGATGAGCCAATCTTTATAACTCGATTCGCAAGGTCGACTTTCAGAAAAGACTCGCGGTATCCCTTGTCTTCGTAAAGGACGGTAAAGTGATAGGTGTTCCAGGCAAACAGGATTCCTGTACGGGTTTCTCCTGCCTTTGCTCCTTCGATTTTGATTTGCTTGCCAATTGCTACCGGCGAGGCATAGTTTTTGATAATACCAATGTCTATTTGAGTGTCCTCCCTTATTGTTTATTTGAATGACCGTTGATTTCATTGGGCGCGGGGTACGAAGTGTTGGAGGTGTCGCGGGCAAACTACCCACTTGTTTAAATGAGCATTAGTTTGCGACTCCCTGCACCCGTCTAGTAATATATTTCACAATGATTGTCTATGCCCTGACTTCCTCTGCCGCTCTACTGCAGTCGTTACCGGCACCAGCCGACTCAATGATGTCGCGCACGGTTATGCCTTTTACTTTGATGAAGTCGCGCTTTTGGTAACGGTCTATGAATTCTTGGGCCTCTTTGACTAACCCGTTCCAGGTTACCACTATCGCTCCTGTCTTATTCTTTTGATATTCCTGCATAGTCAGGTTCTCGGCCAGCATTCGGAGTGCCGCTCGATCCCTCTGTAGGTAGTTGCATATGAAATATTCTTGGTTATCTTCTTCGACCATAAGGTTTCCGAAGTAGTATCGGTTGTCGCTATACTTCACTCTCTGATACTGCTTCCTCAGGTATTGTTCGAGTTGCGGCTGTCCTCCGTACAGGAGGGCGTTTAATACAAAGTTCTGTGTCTTCCCTTCGCTATCTTGCCATTCCACCAGTGGCATGAGGCACGTTGAATTGCGGTACAGTGTCATGGTATTCTCTGTGATATGCTTCACAAAGCCAAGGTATGCCGGCGTTTCTTCCATGATGGCTCCAGCTCGGTAGGCAATTAGGTTGGTGCCTCTGGATTCTTCAAGTTCTGCTTGCAGCTTGATCAGTGTCGGTTCTTTGATGGTGTGTCCCATGTGGTATACCAAATATTGTTTCTTCTCCGGAGCCGGGGATTCTATCAAGCACTGGAGGGTTGAGTTCCATGGTAAGCTTAATTTGGGTTTTGCGTCTCGGCTCCCGATGATACTCCAGCCTGCTTGCTTGAGTTTAAGCGCTATTTTGCTGATATCTATCCGCGCCAGCATTTCCCATCCACTTAACCGCATGTCCCTTGCTCTTCGTTCTTGGCTTATTTTACCTATTTTAAGCAATTCCTCCATTCCCTTGTCAGCCATTTGATACACTGAGTGATTCCTTTGTCCATTGTTTTTTACGGTAAATGTTCGCTCTATAAACCCTTTGTCGCATAATTTCTGCAGCCTTTTTAAACCGTATTCTCCACTCTTCTCAAAATAGGTACTTACTATGTCTATTGCTCTTATTGATTGCAGGTGAAAAAGCAAAACTAATATTTCTATATCTCTCTCCGGCAGTCTACTCTTATACGGCTTATGTTTCTTCGACATGGACACTTCCTCCTTAATTTTTTCTTTCTAAATGCTTTTTTGCTTTCTAAATTCGGCTGGTAACTCGCGTATTCCGCACCGTTCGCTCCTGCGTCGCTCACAGCGCGAAATACACTCCTTACCTCTCGCTCGCGCTGTGAGCGACAACAAAATATGCCTTGAAACCCTTGTCAGCAGCCATTTTAGAGAGAAGCATTCGACCTATTGATAAGACACCCTATCAGACATTGTTAAGACACCCTGTATCATGACTATTCTTCGACATTGAAAAGACAGCTTCTATCGTCTTTTTTTATACATTGCAAAGACACTTTTCAATATGTTTCTTCACATAAAATTCTCCATATCCACAAACCCTCTATATTCCATTTCAGCACTTTCTTCCCTGGGATTTTTACTCAATCTTTGCTCCATATAGTCCTCGCTCAGTGGACATCTTTTCACAGCCATCTTGCTCATCTCTCCTGAAATGACCCCCTTGAGGTTGTCAATTCTTGGATACTTAGGCAAAATCTCTGTTTCAAAACCTTGGCTATCCAGATGCCTATAAAGATAAATCATGGTTCGATTGGGAGCTCCGTCTTCGTCTTCATTACACAAAGCATCCTCACGATAAGCAGCTAAACGAATGATTGTATCGCCCCTCAGTAACCCTGCTTTTCGAAAGGTGTTAATAACTACTTGTTTTGACTTATTATCTAAGTCAAACAATCTAACGTCACGATAATAATGCCTTATGTGCAAGGCTGCCGGGGCACTCATCGGGGGATCGCCTATTTGCTCAATCACATCACTCATTTGGAGCGTGAGCATAAGCTTAATGGTGTAAAACTCCTTGTATGTTTTTTCAAAACTCCGATAAAAAGTATTTGGTAAAAAGGGCAATGGCGCATCCAGCTGAAAAACATAGGCTTCGCGGCCAACCTTCAGCCCATAGCTGTCCCCCTTGTACACAGCTTTTTCCGTCCATAAGCCATTTTTTATGAGCTGATTCATTTCAGCCCATTGTCGCTGATAAGCTTCATTTAGTGCTGCCTGAGTCATAAAAAGTTTTTGTTGAAGCAGGTCTATCTCGTTTTCATGTTCTTTAATGATGGTTAATACATCATCGTTAAACAATGTTTTCTCCCCCTTCCTTCTACTGTCAAACAGGCAAAACAAAACGGCTAGGAAATTAACCCTAGCCGAATTTCTTATTCTGCCACCAAAAGAATGGTCATTTGTTCGGTATTAGTCAGGATTTCCTTCTTTTCTTATTAGTTTAAGGACATCCTCATCCTCTTCAACTGGTATAAAGCGGCTTAGCCTTTGCTCAAGGTTTTTGGCTGTATCCACTTCGCCAATTACAATATCAAGATCATTAAGGATGTCCAATGCATCATTTTGATCCGTTAAATCAGCGCTTTCTGCTCGGGTAGCAGAAGAAGCTGGCCGCTTTCCCATAGTCGGTGTCTCAACGACAGTGATTTCTCCTGCATCAACATCTACAATAGCTGAATCCTTTGTAATTGATATTGTCTTTGTTTTTACTACCGGACTTAACAGCTCACCTTCCCCTTCTTCTGGAGACTGGACCTGAGGACTTATCGGCTGGGGCTTCACTGGCAAACTTGGTACATTGGGAGCGACAAGCCGTGTTCTCCCGGATTTATAAGTGTTCATAATTCCTATTCTGGCATAATATTTTAACCAGGTGGCCATATCGTTTGTATGGTGCTCTTGGAGGTACTCCCAGAGCATTTGGTCTTCGACTGAACGCCCAAAGTAGGTGTTGATACGCTTTTGCTCATTTTTAGCCATTTTTTCTCATAGCCCTTTTGACTGAGCTTTCGCTAGCCTTTCTGAAGCCACTGGCATTGCCAAATTGAGGGTTTTTAGCTAGTTCTTTATTTTCTAGCTTCATATGTTCAAATGCCCCAGCCCCTCCACCGCCGCCGACAAGGGTCCTATGGATGACTTTCCATTCATCCTTTAACCTGAGCTTAAGTTCCTCACTAAGTTTTTTTCCCAAGAGTGCAAAGGCCGATTCTCCCAACGGTTTAAGGTCAATAGCCTTTCCACCGGATATGCCGTAAAGTCCATCCTTATACCGCAGGTAGGTGTCAAACACCTTTTCGTCAATGACAATACCCTTCTCGGCCAATTTAGAACAAATTTGCCCATAAGCCCAAGCCACCCCAATTTCCAGCGTTCCCGCGTAAGCATCCACGAATTCTCCATCTTTAAATAAAGCGTAATCTGTGGTTCGGAAACCCGGATCAATAAGCAGCACATTGCCTTCGGTAAGATAAGCATTGATGGACTGGCCGTATTGATCTTGGGTCATATCTAAAAATATCCCCCAGGCTTGGGGAAATACGCGGCATTTAATGATGTTAAGGGTGCACTTCACTTTTTCCCAGGGACCGGACTTAAACGTTACAGTATATGTCCCCTTAATATTTCGCTCGTAACTGTCTTTATGGGTAAAAAATTTATCAAGCGGCAAACCAGTCCCAACATAGATACTTACCCTAGAATCAACACCTCCCATTCTTTCGGTTTGGGCTGCAGCTAGGCTTGCAACGAGTAATGCGATTGAATCTTCGTCAGAAGACTTATCATCATCCCAGCATAACCGCGAGTCGCTCCCTTCCAGGACCGCCAATGAGCCTAAAAAATAATGGCGACTGACCTCGTCTCGGTGGCTGTAGATTTCGACATCCATAACTCTAAGCTGGTTTTCCAAGTCGTTTTTTGTAATATCCAGCTTTCCTTTTTCCTGCCATTTTTTAAAACTACGATCCCTTCCGGTCGCTACAGTGGATTGAAGGGTAAACTTCTGGTTTCCTTCCGGCATATCTGCATCCACCTTGACGTGACCGAAGCCAATGTCTGCTCCAGCAAAAATCAATCCACTTGCATTTTCAGCAATAGTATTCAAAATAAATCCCTCCTTCGCCCTGTTTTCACACCTATCTTTCGTGTTGATTTTGGGCCGCTTTTGTGCTAATTACGTGATATTTTAGTGTTGATATCGTGATATTTTCGGGTTGTTTCCGTGCTAATCGCGTGTCGGTTTCGTGTTACTTTGGTGCTGTATTCGTGCTACTTTCGTGTTACTTTAAATCCAACAAAACCGCATGGTTGGGCCTTTTTTATCCCCCATCCGCAACAGATAGCCTTGGCGTATTATCAACCAATCTTTCTGGCCTGCCATAATAATATCCCTGAGCTAACGTGATTCCATGTTCCAAAACCCAAAGATGGTCTTCCTCGGTTTCCACTCGCTCAACGACAATTGGTTTTTTTATTTCTTGCAAGGCTTTGAGAAAGTCCGGATTACTTTGGATCTCAAGTAGCTCCACTTTATATCCGTTTACCCCGGTTTGTAGCCACATAGAGATGTCTTCGTGGCTTACATCATCAGCCCAGACCATAAGCCCTTTAGCCTGTAAATCGCGGATGGCTATTCGAGCCTGTTTAAAGTATGGAGCAATACTTTTTTCCCATTCCACTATTTCAATACCACCGCGCCAGTTAATGAAAGGCAGACGGCTAACAAATGGCAGTGTATATAGAGTTACATTAATATTGCAGGGGGTTTCCCCACCAATTTCCTCGACCGCCTGTAAAATTGCATGTAGTTCCCTACGAATTAAGGTATTACGATCTTTGGTGGTAAAGTAATCTTTTATTGAGCAGCCAGGGCGACTTAGGCACTCTTCCAATATCTTTTGCCCAGTAAAAACATTAACAATTGGTTGTGTGTGAATTTCTAACAATATAACCGCCTACCTTCTTTTATCTTCCGTTCTTAGTGCAGTGTTACTAATAGATATAGAAAGAGGCCCCGCATTGGGCCTCTTTCTATATCATAAGGCAATTTAGTTTATTCGATAGTCACCGTCTGGACCTCCACCCCGTCAATGAATAAGTCATAGTCTCCCGGTGCTGTAGTCGCTTGGAATACTGCTTTGTTCAGTGAGCCGTTAGCTTTGTATGCTGTTACTCCGCTCTGCTTTAGCTCGACTGCTGCTTTCGCATTACCCTTCCACTTCACCTGGTATGTCCCATATTGGGTTTTCTCAAAGGTCACATCAGTGGGGTTGTTTGCACCGGGGTTTGTCGGTTGGTCCGGCTTATTCTCAGTTTCGATAGTCACCGTCTGGACCTCCACCCCGTCAATGAATAAGTCATAGTCTCCCGGTGCTGTAGTCGCTTGG
>NZ_FRDN01000016.1 GCF_900143285.1 Desulfitobacterium chlororespirans DSM 11544 | reverse complement strand
CTCCATTCGGAAAGTGGTCTTTCTTTCGACCAAGGAGATCACAAAAAAATGGACGCAGCCCTCAAGAGACTGGCCCATGGCCTACAGCCAAATGATGATCTTCTTTGCAGACAGGCTGACAGCGTAAGGTCTTGAGGGCGCTGCCCTCAAACTCCCGAGGTTTATCCGCTTGAAGCTTACCGATGAACAAAAAACGGCGGAAGACATCTCCACCGTTCATCGTATAAGCTGCGACAGGCGTTGGGTCGCTCCTCAGCGTGGCCCTAGTTATGCCGCAATAATAGTATTGCCAATTATCTGGATGATTATTCCATTTACACTGAAATAGATTCACACCCCTAAAACCAAGGCGTTAAAGTCAACGTGCAGGGTTATTTCATCTTCCTTTACTTGTTGGACCAGCGCCTTTGCATATCCATTCTCTGCAAAGCAAAAGGTAGGGTAGCCTTCCATGGGCAGAGTGGTGGAATCCGTGAGCTGTGCCAATTTTTTGACCATCAAGTCCTCTTCCTGAGTAAGTTGAACCCCATTCTTTTCAAAATGCTCAAGATAATCCCCGCTAGGAAACTCTAAGTAAACTTTCTCATTTTCTTTATCCTTGAATCGTAGTAAAGATTGAAATAGCTGATCATTGGCAAATTGACTTTGACTCGCCGGATTCTTTCCCATAAGGTAGGCAGATAAGTACTCTTGGTATTTGCCATCTCCCATCAGTTGCAGCAATTCATCTTTGGTGACATGTAGTTCTCCCCTTGCGTCTGCCAGGCAGACCATTTTTAGCAGCATACGCTGAACCGGCTCATATTCTAACTCCAGCCAATACTCCATGAGATAATCGAAGAAGCTTGCTTTATAGTTTGATTTCCTTACGAGGGCCATAGGGAGTACCACATGCTCCATGACCTGCAAGAGTGCATCTGTTACCTCATCCTGCAGCTGAAAGTAATCAGCATAAGTATAGGATGTACTATTAATAGTTTTCATGGCCTCTTCCAAATTGTAAATAACTTTTTTGGCTTTTAAATAGCATGGAAACGCTTTCGGGAACAAAAAGCAGACATCTTTTGCGGTGTTCCCTTGGAGCGCTCGCCTTATCTCACCCAGTGAGAGCTCTGCTTTCTTCTCCATTTTCGCTATAAGCAGCTTAAAAAAATCTCTCTCTACCCTCAGGTTGGTACTTATAATGTGTTTTTCGATTAGATCGTTATCATTTATGGGTTGATTGATTTTCGCTGCTTTGGGGTCTTCTCCCTTTGCGAAACTTTGCAAAGGAATGCACAAAAAATAGTTTATGACCCGTTCTGCCGATTTCTTTTCCAAACTGTTCCTTTGCGGAAAGTCCTTTCTAAAGTGCTTACAGTCACTAAAATTTCTAGGGCTTTTAAAACAGAAAATATCCTGACTTAAGAATAAGTCCGTAATTCTTTTGCCTTCATATACCTTTGTTGCCTTTGTTTCTTTAACTCTTTTAGTAAGATCATCCATAACAACGTACTCGTATTTTCCTAATTGCCTGTTGAGGGTCACGTCCTCATCCAGCTTTAAGGGTTGCTTATAGTATTTGTTTACATAATCACGCTTATGTGAATTTAAATCTTCGTTCGTGTAGACTTGATTCAACAGTTCAATAAAGTCTTCTAAATTTAGTTTTAAAGCATTAAATTCTTTTAATTCCGCTGACATGGTTTTCTGTCCTCCAATCCCATAGCCATACCCATTTTACTTCTAACATTTTAACATTATTTAACATTCTTATGGTAAGGCCTTTCGCTTTTGCTTCTTTCATAAATGACAATCGTTCCATGGATTGATTCATTTTCGTGCGTATTGTATATCTCGGCACATAAGCTACTAACGCATTATTGGCTTTATAGACAACAGGTTCAAATACCGCTTGCTTAAAATGCAGCATCTCTGCTTCCAGGAGTCTCTCTTAACGCTTTTAACTTCGCCATACTCTAACCAATTCCCCTTTTTAATCATAGATACCGGAAAACAAAATCAACCGGAACACATCAAATGTTCTGGTTGAATTCTATTTTTTCAAAAGAGAACCTTCATGATACACATATTGCTCCGGTTTATTTGGCTCGAAGTACACTTGAAATAATTTTTTATCGTTATCTTGCAATAATACCGATTTTGCTCCAATAGATTTATTAATATCAGACCCATATATTGTGCCTTCTTTAAACGTGAATATTTTTGTCTCGGGAATTGTGCCTAAAGTTGAAACTATTTCCTTCTTGCCATCATCATCTAAATCAATTTCCACTGTATACCCGTCTATCTGTATTATTGATTCTTCCAGCTTTTCTTCAACAAGAAAATAAAATGCCTGCGCATAATTGCTACCCAAAATCCCATAAATCTTTACTGCCTTCTTTCCAAACACCTGGACTTCTTCAATTCCCATTAAATCGTCCGGTGTGTTAGCGACTGACACTTCACCTAGATCATAAGATTTATCTTTCAAACTAATTCCACCGTTTATTTGACGATTTTCATTGTCCTTATAAAGAAATACACTAACTCCATTATCAATTCTTTTTTCTTCAATAATTTTATAACTATCATCCAAGTACAGGTTATCTACTTTAACTTTAATTACTTCAAAATAATCTAATTGATATGTATTATCTTCTGCTTTATTACATCCATTAAGTAAAAAAGTCAGAATAAATATTATAACTAATAACCTAAGTCTCATCATTTTCCTCTCCAATGATAATAATCTTTTAATTCTTTCCACGTCAGGAGTAACTTAAAGTTAAGGTCGTAGTTTCGTCCATGTTAGCCTTCTTCTAATAATACTGTAACGCTTTTGTCGTCACCCTTCAATAGGGACTTAACTAGTGTATACAACAAAATAGGATACTGACCCTTATATATTAAGTGTCAGTATCCCCGCTCTATATAGAAGTTTAAAGTCCTAGCGCATAAGGTTCTATAAGCTTTAGCTATTATTTTTTCTAATCCTACTTTGATTGGTCTCGGTTGTTAATCGCCGCCTGAGCTGCAGCTATCAAAATAGACCAATCGACCTTTTTTCACATTATGGAACACTTCTTCAAATTCCTTTATTAACAATAAAATTTAATCTCATTTACCTTAAAATGATTCTTCCACTCATCACATATCATAAAATGTTGGGCAGCTATAATTTCCAAGATCTCGTTTAATTCGTTTTGAGGTATTCTACTGGAATTATTAGCGACAATACAACCCCCTGAAGCCGTCAACCATACCTTAGTTGCGTTAGAGCTGGGTTTTCCTTTACCTATGTGCACATGAATTGGTTCAAAATTTTCATTTGACCAGAAAAATACTAAATAAGAACCAATACGAAACAGGCTAGGCAATTTTTATCCCCCCTGCCGCAGCATATCTATAAAGTAAATGAGCATTGCTGCGAAGAAATCTTTCAAATTTACTAATCTCTTGATCAGTGAAGCCTTCACGCCTAATCCACGTATATGTCGGCAAAACACACCTTGCCATATCAAAGCCTTCTTCGGTAGGGCGCTCAAAGTGAACCTCCACGCGTTGGACTCCATTATCTTCAATGATATGGGAATGCACTATCTCTGTTTCATCAGCAAAAGTCATATATGGATACATCATAAATAATCACTCCCTATTTCTTTTAAAATTCCTTAAAAGAAACAACAATTTACCAATATTCATATATTTCCAGTATAATACATTTCATTTCAATTATCAACTTGTTGATGAGTAACACAAAGAGGGTACCGCCACTTAAAATTAAGTGAGCGATACCCTTGTTCTCGTTGTTTATTCTAAATTTACTTCAAGTGGTCTATTTTGCATTGATTGCCGCCTGGGCTGCAGCCAAGCAAGCGATAGGCACCCGGAACGGAGAACAAGACACATAGTTCAGGCCGATTTGGTGGCAGAATTCGATGGATGAAGGATCTCCCCCATGTTCACCGCAAATGCCCACTTTGAGGCCTGGATTGGCTTCCCGGCCAAGTTGTACTCCCATTTTCATCAGCTTGCCCACGCCAATGCGGTCGAGAACGGCAAAAGGATTGTGTTCAAGGATATTTTGCTCCAGATAAGCCGGAAGGAACTTCCCTTCGGCGTCATCCCTGGAGAAGCCTAAGGTCGTCTGGGTTAGGTCATTGGTGCCGAAGGAGAAGAAATCGGCGGCTGTGGCCACTTCATCAGCGGTCAGGGCAGCCCGGGGGACTTCGATCATGGTGCCTATGGTATAAGAGAAAGTTACACTCTGTTCTGCCATAACAGTTTGGGCCGCCTCCTCGGTGACTTTGCGGAGTTTTGCCAGTTCCTTGACATGGATAACCAGCGGGATCATCACCTCCGGATAGATCTCATAGCCTTCCTTAACAAGGCGGGCCGCTGCCTGGAAAATCGCCCGGGCTTGCATAGCATAGATCTCAGGGAAGGTGATCCCCAGACGGCAGCCCCGATGCCCCAGCATGGGGTTCATTTCGGATAGGGCACGGACTTTTCTCAGGAGAGCCTCTTTCTCATTCAGTTCTTCTTCATGACCTCCCTGCAGTTTCAGCTTGGTGATATCCACCACCAGTTCCTCGACATTGGGGAGGAATTCATGGAGGGGAGGATCGAGAAGACGGATGGTTACCGGGAACCCGGCCATAACTTTAAGAATCCCGTAGAAATCCTCTTCCTGCATAGGCAGAAGTTTGGCTAAGGCTACTTCTCTTTCCGGCAGAGTCTGGGCGAGAATCATTTCCTGAACGATGGGTATACGGGCCGGATCCATAAACATATGCTCAGTCCGGCAAAGCCCGATGCCCTGGGCTCCAAAATCCCGGGCCTTTTGAGCATCACGGGGGTTATCGGCGTTAGCCAGGACCTTAAGTGTGCGAATCTCATCAGCCCAGCCCAGTAACTCCTTGAACTCTTCGCTGAGCTCCGGATCAATCATGGGAACCGCTCCCTTAATGACACGGCCGGTCGTCCCGTCGATGGAGAACAAGGTTCCTTCCGGATAAGTGACCCCATCAATGGTTACCGTATTATGGGCATAATCAATCCGCAGGGCCTCACAGCCGCATACCGCAGGTTTACCCATATGGCGGGCAACCACAGCGGCATGGCTGGTCATGCCCCCCCGGCTGGTCAGAATCCCCTGAGCTGCCAAGATCCCATGGATATCGTCCGGTGTGGTCTCAGTTCGCACTAAGAGGACCTTCTCGCCGGTGTGACCCAGGCGCTCAGCCTCATCGGCATCGAAAATAATCTTGCCGGAAGCTGCCCCCGGTGAAGCGGGAAGTCCTTTGGCAATAACCTCTAGTTTAGCTTCACTGTCCATACGGCGGTGGAGCAACTGGTCTAACTGACCAGGCTCAATCCGGGCAATAGCTTCTTCCTTAGAGATAACTCCTTCCCGGCACAGCTCCACGGCGACGCGGATGGCTGCCGGAGCAGTACGTTTCCCATTCCGGGTCTGGAGAATATAGAGCCGGCCCCGCTCAATGGTAAATTCAATATCCTGCATATCCCGATAATGGGCTTCCAGGCTATTGGAGGTCTCTACGAATTGAGCATAAATCGCTTTGTTCTCATCTTCGAGGCTTTTGATAGGCTGAGGAGTACGGATACCTGCCACCACATCCTCACCCTGAGCATTCATAAGATACTCGCCATAAAGAGCTCTCTCACCTGTGGAGGGATTGCGGGTGAAGGCTACTCCCGTACCGGAGTCGTTGCCCATGTTGCCAAAGACCATGGATTGCACATTGACTGCCGTGCCGATATTATCGGGAATGCTATTGATCCTCCGATAGATAATGGCCCGATCATTGTTCCAGGAACGGAAAACGGCTAAAATAGCCTGTTCCAGTTGCTTCATAGGATCTAACGGGAAAGGGCTGCCTGTACGGCGCTGAATGAGCCTCTTATACCCCTCCACGACTCCTTTGAGGCTCTCTGCCGTAAGCTCCGAGTCGTAATTGACATTTTGTTTTTCCTTGGCTTCTTCCAGAATTCTCTCAAATTCATGATGCTCTACTTCCAGCACCACATCACCGAACATTTGAATAAAACGCCGGTAGCTGTCATAGGCAAAACGGGCATTCTGAGTAGAGGCAGCAAGACCCTCTACTGTCTCATCATTAAGTCCGAGATTAAGGATGGTATCCATCATACCGGGCATGGAGAATTTCGCTCCGGAACGGACGGAGACCAACAAGGGATTGTCTTTGTCCCCGAATTTTTTCCCTGTAGCCTTTTCTATATCTCCTAAAGCCGGACCAATCTGCTCCCATAGCCCTTCCGGCAGGTTGCGACCCAGGGCATAATAGTCATTGCATGCTTCTGTGGTAATAGTGAACCCTGGAGGTACGGGCAGCCCGATATTGGTCATCTCTGCCAAATTGGCACCCTTACCGCCTAATAAATCCCGCATGGAAGCCTGACCTTCACGAAATAAATAAACAAACTTCTTAGACATTTCGCTCCCCCTTATACAATATCTCCAGTATTCTTGATGCCGTTTCTTCAATAGCCTTTCCCGTGGCATCAATGATCGGGCAACCTACTTTACGCATAATCCCCCGGGCATATTCCAGTTCTTCCACAATGCGCTCATAATTTGCATAATCCGCACTGGATCCTAATCCTAAAGTCCTTAACCGTTCCGTGCGAATTTGATTCAATAGATCCGGCTTTAACGTCAAGCCAATGACTTTCTGTGAGGGAACTCTGAAAAGTTCCTGAGGCGGAGAGACTTCAGGGACCAGAGGAATATTGGCCGCCTTGATGCCTTTATGGGCCAGGTACATGCTTAAAGGGGTTTTTGATGTCCGGGAAACTCCGATCAGCACCACATCCGCCAAAAGCACTCCCCGGGGATCCTTGCCATCATCATATTTTACCGCAAATTCAATGGCATCCACTTTACGAAAATACTGTTCATCCAATATATGAGTTACATTAGGAGTATAACTCGGCAAAAGGCCGGTCTGATCGGCAAGCATCTTAATCAGAGGGCCGAGAATATCCACGGTTCGCAATCCATAGTCTTGGGCTTTTTCTTCTAAATAATTCCGCAGTTTTTTTACCACAAGGGTGTAGGCAATAATCGCTTGCTCCTTGGCTGCTTCTTCGAGAATTTCGTCAATGTGGATTTCATCCTGCACATAGGGTACCTTGCGGATTTTGGTCCGAATCCCCGAAAATTGAGCTGCCGCTGCCCGGCTGACATATTCAGCCGTCTCACCCAAAGCATCTGAAATTATGTATATGACAGGCATTTCCTTTGTCACTGTACACCTCCGAGGTCAATTATTAGGGTCCAAAAGGTCATGATTGGGCACCTAATGACCCGATCTGAACAAAGAGTTTTGTAACGTTCGTCTTGGTGAAACGTCCTATGACTTCATAGCGCTCCTCACCTTTTTCATCAATAAAGGCTTCTACAACAGGCAAGGTGTCAATTTGATGCAGGGTTAATTTCCTTGCTGCTTCGAGAACCGGTTCGTCCGCTGTCGTCATAATAATATTAGGCATCCGGGTCATAATGATACTCACGGGAACCTGCTGAAGATCGGTTTTACCCAGGGTAGATTTAAGCAAATCTTTCCGGGACACCATTCCCCTTAAGGTTTGGCCTTCCCCAACCACTGTCAGACTTCCCACATTTTGGGTAAACATAGTGACTATGGCATCATAAATACTGATGCTTTCCCGGATAGATATGGGAAGGGATTTAAAATCACCCACCCTGAGCTGGCGAAGTCGATCCATATAAGGTGATGTTTTCTTCTTCTCCTTATAAAAGTATCCTACCCTCGGTCGGGCTTCGAGGACCCCTGCCATGGTTAAAATCGTCAGGTCAGGACGCAGGGTCGCTCGTGTCAAATCAAGCTTTGCAGCGATTTGTTCCCCAGTAATTGGGCTTGAATTCTTTACGATTTCTACAATTCTTGCTTGACGTTCCGTAAACTCCAACCCTTTTCACCTCATTCATCTCTCACTCGTGTATACATATATTCCTTATACGTGCTAAATGTGACATACTAATCTGCGCAATACAGATAAATATTCCACACAATTTTTCTATTTCCTTCAACTTATAGTATCCAATTCAAAAAAAAATAACGGCGCTTCTGCTGAAATTATGCAAAAGCGCCGCAGTGGTTTATCCAATTATGCTAAGAGGCTGAGATCTCCCAGGCAGCCGAGGATGGCGACGCATTCACCGAGGAGAGCCAGACGGGCTTGCTTGAGGCTCTCATCTTCCACCATGATCATGACCGCATTAAATAATGCTTCAATCATGGGGATGAGTTCAGAAGCCAAAGCATAGGCTTCTGCGTAGTCACCCTTTTCAATCAGGGCGGCAAAAGCTTCCTGTCTCTGGACAAGAGCTGCAGCCAGGGCAATTTCTGTAGGATCGATAAGATTCTTAGGGTCCAAAGGCTGAGTTTGAGCCTTTTTACTGAGATTCAAGCAGCGAATATAAGCTTGGGAGTAGGGAATGAATTCCGTTGTTTCCCGCTTGGCTGCCAGAACTTGGGCCTTCCTGGCTGCCCGCGTGATTTGATTGCTGCCCTGGGCGAGGACCGCATCAAGGGTATCGTAACGCGCCCCTTGCTCCTGAAGCACAAAACGCAGCCGCTGCTGGAAGAAATCCTGGAGAGCACTTTGCAGATCGGCTAAAGGAAGCAGACTGATTCCTTGCTCAGCAAAGCTTACATAAGAAGCAGCAATCAGCTGTTCCAAAGAGATATCCCAGCCTGCTTCCAGAATGATCCCTACGACCCCTTGAGCTTGACGTCTTAAGGCATAGGGGTCCTGAGACCCGGTAGGCTGAATCCCGATGCCAAAGGCACCCACGATCGCATCCAGCTTATCGGCAACACTGACGATTTGTCCGGTGTAGGATTGCGGCAAGTCATCTCCAGCGAAACGCGGCTGATAATGTTCAAGAATGCCTGTGCAGACTTCGGGCTTTTCACCAACCATGCGGGCATAATCCGCTCCCATAATCCCTTGAAGTTCCGGAAAATCATAGACCATCAACGTCACCAGATCCGCTTTGGCCAGCAGTGCCGTCCGCTCAACCAAGTCCTGCTTTTCGCTCTCCATCCCCAGCCGAGCTGCTATCCCCCGGGCCAGGGTCCGCATCCGCTCGACCCGCTGGCGGACACTGCCTAATTTCTCATGGTAGGTGACTTTATCCAGCTTTTCGACTAACTCAGCAAGAGGTGTTTTCTGGTCTTCACGGTAGTAGAAGGCCGCATCTTCCAAGCGGGCTTTGAGAACTTTCTCATTCCCGGCCTTGACCTTCGCCAAGGCATGATCATCCCCATTGCGTACGGTAATGAAATAGGGAAGCAGCTTGCCTTCTTTATCCCGTACGGGGAAATAGCGCTGATGCTCTTTCATCGGAGTGGTGATCACCGGTTCCGGCAGATGCATATAGTTCGAAGCCACTTCGCCGAGCAGAGCGGTAGGATATTCGATGATATGGGTTACTTCATCCAAAAGATCGTCATCCTTTTCCACATCTCCGCCCACTTTAGCGGCGAGGGCATGGATTTGCTCCCAGACGGATTGGCGGCGCTGCTCCGGGTCCACCATGACAAAGGCCTGCAGCATTTGTTTTTCATAGTCCGCCGGATTATCCAAAGTTACAGGTCCGCCTAAGGTACGATGTCCCCGGGAGGCTTTTCCTGCTACCAGCCCCACAAACTCAAAGGGGATGACCTCACTGCCAAATAAGGCAACGATCCAGCGAATGGGGCGGGCAAAGCGGAACTCCAGATCGGCCCAGCGCATGGGCTTGGGAAAATGCAGTCCGGTGATCAGATCGGTGCAAAGCTTGGGTAATAATTGCAAAGTAGACTGGCCCAGCTCAAATTTCCGGGCATAGACATAGGACACGCCGTTTAATTCCTGAACGAAAAGATCCTTGGGCTCCACCCCTTGCCCCCGGGCAAACCCTTGAGCAGCCTTGGTAGGGTTCCCCTCCGCATCATAAGCCGCTTTGACGGCAGGCCCTTTGACCTCTGCTGTAAAATCCGTTTGTTTTTCGGCCAGGCCTTGAATAAGCACGGCAAAACGCCGGGGTGTAGTGTAAACTTTCAGGTCTTGATAATCCAGACGCAGATCCTGACAGTGTTTTTGGGCTTGCTCACGAAGTTGGTTCAGCACTCCCGGGGCAAATTTCGCCGGGATCTCTTCTGTGCCAATCTCTAAGAGAAAATCCTTAGCCATCTTATTCGGCCTCCTTTCCGGACTGTTCTTTGAGTAAGGGGTAGCCTAAGCGTTCACGTTGCTCTACATAGGCCTGAGCGCAAAGACGGGCCAAATTGCGGACCCGGGCGATATAGCCCGTTCGCTCGGTCACACTGATGGCTCCGCGGGCATCGAGAAGGTTGAAGGTATGGGAGCATTTCAGGACATAGTCATAAGCAGGAAGGACCAATCCTTTCTCCACGATCCGAATGGCTTCCTTCTCATACATTTCAAACCAGGTTTGCAGGGCTTCTACATCGGCGGCTTCAAAATTGTAATGAGAATAATCGATTTCGTTTTGGAGGTAGATATCGCCGTAAGTGATATCTCCTACATACTCAATATCATAGACACTCTCTTTGTTTTGAATATACATGGCCAAACGCTCGAGACCATAAGTGATCTCGGCACAGACCGGTTTGCAGTCAATCCCCCCGCATTGTTGAAAGTAGGTGAACTGAGTAACTTCCATGCCATCCAGCCAAACTTCCCAACCTAACCCCCAGGCCCCCAGAGTCGGAGACTCCCAGTTGTCTTCCACAAAGCGAATATCATGCTCTTTGGGATTAACGCCTAAACGCTCCAGACTTTGCAGATAGAGCTCCTGAATATTATCCGGCGAAGGCTTAATAATGACTTGGTATTGGAAATAATGCTGTAAACGGTTGGGGTTTTCCCCATAGCGTCCATCCGTAGGACGACGGGAAGGCTCGATATAAGCCACTTTCCATGGTTCAGGCCCCAGGGCACGTAAAAAGGTGTTGGGATTAAAGGTTCCGGCGCCTTTTTCCATATCATAAGGCTGAGCAATGATGCACCCTTGTTCTCCCCAAAATTGATTCAGGGAAAGGATCATGTCCTGAAATTTCATGGTTAACCTCCCTATTTTTTACTACCTAATCTCTTGAGCTACCACATTAAAGAAAACTTGGCTAGGTGAAGGCGGCTGCCTGGTTGCCTTTATGCTTCCTGTAAAGCAAAAAACTCCCGCCCCGTAGCTTTCGCTACAGGGACGAGAGTATCCTTCCCGCGGTTCCACCCTGCTTGATCTCCATATAAGCCACCTGGTTCCCAAACTCCTGAAAAGGCAGCTTTCAAGGAAATCCTCCTTCTTTAAAACGTGCTCCAAGTGCCCTGATCCGCTTACCCGTCTGGTTTCCACCCTGCCAAACTCTCTTAAGGGATACCCGAATCTTCCTCTCATCATCGCACCATAGGATTCAATTTGGAAATAATTATAGTATGATTTGGTTCTTTTGTCAAACTAAGCTATCCTAATCCCATGCTCTTTTTCAATCATAGTCAGCACTGAAGCAAGTCCCTTCGCCTGGGAGTAGTAGATCTTCTTATTATATTTTCTGGCCACATCTTTGGCATCCCACATGCTGGAATGGGAACAGACCATTTGCACGATAATCACACAATCTGTGTCCTTGATGAGATTTTCCAGTACCTTTTTGTTGTTTTTTTTGGGTACGCCGTCGTGGAAGCGCAGTTCGATATTTTTCAGCTTGCCCATGGATTTGCTGTGCCGCTCAAAATTATATCCGCCTATGATCGCTAACTTCATTTTACCAAACTCCTTCCTGTAAAGTCTGGATACTCGATTTCTTTTCATTGCTCGTCTCAGCCTCATTGTATTGAAACTCATCACAAGGTTCAGAAAGCAGGATAACTTCGAAGTTTCCGCCATACCGGCGATATTTATGCTGGAAGTTATAAAAACAACGGGGACAACTTGTCACGATCTTCTTTATTTTCAACTCATGCCAAGCCGTAATATTTCTTTGGCTTATTAAATCTGAAAGCTCTCCATAGCCCAATTGGCAGGCTTTATCCCCACAACACCACTGATCTTTACCCAGAACGGCAAAATCGATTTTTCTATCCCTAAGCAACTGCATACAGACCATGTTCCATTCCCATTTTGATCTGTCAGCAAAGGAATTACATCCGGGAAAAAACAAATATTCGGCATCAGGTCTTTCTGCAAAAGTCGGTATCCCCAACATTTTTATACAATTTAGTCCCATCGTTGACCAACCTTCTTTCTCCGTGTTTGCGGACTCCAATCCAACCGCCCTTTAAAACGCTAAAAGGCTCCACTTTAACGAAAGTGGAACCTCTATTAAACCCAACATATTGGGAATCCACCTCCTTTTCAAACGTGAAGGCATAGCCATTTCTGGATATACCCCGAGGGCATACAGCCCTGGCCGACCAACCATGGATGACTCTTTAGGTTGTTCCGGCTCGGAGATCATTATGAAATTTTTCTCAATTATTATTTTCATTATATATTGAGTTTAGTTATGTTTCAATAGGTTTTGATCATATTGATTTTAATCATTAAAAACACTGCTGCAGATATAAAGCAATGATGAGAGGGAGAGCATCCCGATTTTCCCGACACACAGAAACCAGCTTTACCTTGGGATGGCATCTTATCCGGTCTGTCCAGCCGCTGCTGGCCTGCTTGAGCACGCCAAGAATCGGAACCGGACCTTCTATGGCCGCTAAGATCTCCTGCTGAAAGACAAGAGCTTCCCGCTCCAGACTGCCGCATTCATCCATCACGATAAGCCGGGCCTGGTTTCCGGCACAGCGAACGAGCTCTGCCCCATACCCATCGAACCGCTCCGTAAAGACTTGGGGGGGACTATTTTCACAAAAATGAACCACACTGTTTTCTTCCTGATAGACTTTCTCTCCCGAGGCCGCAGCCAGATAAAGCCGCCGGTTGGGAGAACCTCTGTCCGGGCCAAAGTAGGTTCTGAATCCTGCGTAGGTTACGTTGCAAAGAGCCAGTGCCTTATCGACGATAGTACTTTTGCCCACTTGGATCTCACCGGTCAAAAAGATGTGCATTTACAGCCTCCCTTCGATTTCAAATATTCCTACAGCCTTTTGGCGCGGCAGATAGAAGGGAAAATCTTCTTTGCCTGTTTCCACAAGACGTTCCGATAGAAAATCTTCCAAATCTCCGGGGTTGATATCATGGGATTGAGTCCTGATAAAGTCCCGGGCATCTTCCTCCGACCGGAAGGGCTGGCCAAATTCAAAAGCCGTTTCGGTAAGGGAATAAGGTATGCCCTTGCTGTTCAAATTTTCCTCTACCTCTTCAGACGTGTTTTTCTGGAATTTCCGATACTTTTCCGGATAGAGCTCTGTCTGGCTCTTTCTGCCCACCACAGCGATAAGTCTTTTACAGCGGGGCAAGAATTGTTCCAACTCACGACTGCCGAAAAAACTGATAAAGATAACATCCCACCGCTCCTCGATGGCGTTGCAATCCATCAGCACAGGGGTGATATTTCTGATCTTTTCAGCCTGAATCCTTTGTCTAAGCATCTCAATGGCATAGGGATGACTGTCGATGCAGGTAATGCGGTCAATGTATTTGCTCAGTTGTGAATCCACCAGTCCTATTCCGCAGCCAATATCACATAAAGAAGAGTACTCAGCCACTTTAGGGCCTACCAACTCAGCAATATTCTTGAAAAAACCGGTATACCTTTCCGCGTCCTGATACCATCTCACCGTATTTTCATTCCATTCGAAATTCATCCTGCTCCCCCTTGCTTATTTTTTTATCGTCACCTTCTGTCCCGCGGAATATATCTTCACTTTCTCGGCCCCGGCTACGATTCGAAAAGCCCGGGCATTATCTTTAACCATAAAGCCTGAAAGCTCTTGAAGCCCATGCTCAAAAAGTACAGGAGCCAACGGGGTCCCCGGGCCAACCAACGTGATCCGTCGGGCGTTCCTTGACAATTCCAGGAGCCTGGGCAGCGTCTTATCCACTACCGAAGCGCAAGTGATATAGACATAGTCACACTCCGGCAGAATAAACTCACTGGCCGGCAGGGGATAGTCCCCTTCCTCCGGACTCCATTCCAGAATAGAAAGATCGCAGATCGGCTCCAGAAGGCTTTCCAAATGGGGGAAGTGACCCACTACTCCAACCTTTTTACCTTTCACTTCATTCTGGGACATGATAAAGGGGTCGTTCATACGGTCCTCGACCCTTTTGGCATCCGGGAAGACGACACCATGTTCTCTTGCTACTTGAGGATTGTTGTAATAGGCGTTGATGGCCGCCAAACCGATGGAAGCTTCAACATAATTCCAGGACTTGACGCAGCCGGCTGCTACCCGCAATGGCAGGCCTAACAAGTTTTGGGTGAGCATGGGCATTCTTGTTTCAAAGGGGCGATTGGGGCCCAGACCCACTCCGTTCCCGCTGCGAATCACCGAATGGGTCGTTCCGCAGACCAGCTCATCCACCAAAAAATCTTCAGGAATCCCGTTGAGCATGGCGTCATAGATTTCCCACATCTTCCGCACCTCTTTTCCTCATTGTTCCATCCTTATAGTTATTGTTCACTCCTTATTCAATGACCGCCCAATCCGGCAGCTGGTCAATCATCTCTCCCAAGCGCAGACGGTTTCTCAATTCCCCCAGGACATTATCCAGTTTTTCGATGGTTTTTAGGCTGGCTCTTTCTTCCTCTGTTGTATGGATGACTTTGGCAATTCCACCGTCCTTAATCACAATCCGTTTATCGGCGCTTAAGCCCAGGAGGGGATCATGAGTGGAAATCAAGATAATCTTTTCCCGATCGGCTAAGAGGGTGATGGCTTGCCTCCGATCAATTCCCGCGTTCTCTATTTCGTCGATCAAGACAATGGGAGACTCGCTGATAAACGCTGTGTCGGCGATCATCAAGGCCCGAGATTGTCCGCCGCTGAGTTGGGTTACTTTTGTCTCCTCGGCAAATTTTTCTCCAGCCAGATTATTGGCGCATTGAAAGCATCGATCAATTATATTCTCCGCATGGTGAATCAACCTGCTCTTGGCATGCATTTCTAGGAACTCACGAACCGTCAAATCCATAACGAAGTTCATGTTTTGGGACAGCTGGGCCACCAATTTCCCTTCCATCTCAAAACGCTGAAGATCATCCAGTTCCGCTCCGTTGATCCGGATCACTCTGCCGGTCGGCGTATCTCCTTGAGCCAGGCACTCGATATCATTAAGCAACCGGCTCTTTCCCGATCCGGTGGGGCCGACAATACTGATAATCTCACCGGGATAAATGGTGAGATTGATGTCCTCAGGTTCTTTCCGCTTATTGTATCCTCCGTGAATGGTCAGAAAAGAAATCCCTTCACGAGAGCCTTTCTGCTGCGAAAAGGTCTCCAGAAACTGGCAAAAACCCTGCACTACTCCGAAAGGATCCATGCCAAACTCGGCGAGAGCTTCCTGATCCGCCTCCTGCAATGCTTCCGGCAGGGTCAGTTCGGCCTTGATATCCCCCAAGCGTAAATTAGTCAGGAAATCGACTCCAATCGGATACTCCTCAAGCACATCCTTTAGGCTTTGGTTATGGACCAGATGCAAAAAATCATTGCTTTTCATCATTGCCAAACTCCATCTTCTTCATCATTCCCATCTGATAGGGCTCCCCAATCCTCGTCTCACCTGTGCAGTAGGAACAGACCGCTGCCGGTGTGGTGAAGCGCAGTTTCATATCCCGGGTGGTTTCAATGTCCCTGGCCTGTTGCAAATGCTTGGCAAGGATAAAGGCCCCCTGTCCGGTGATGCCATTGACAAAGACAATCCGGGCGGCGGGATTAACCTGGGTGATATTAAAGGCAAAGACCTCCCGCTCGGCCTGGGAGACAATATCTCCCTTAGTGACCACAACGATATCGGCAAATTTCAGCATCGGCCCAATTTTGCGGGGGGTATTGATACCGGACAGATTATCGATGACACAAATGGACAGAATGCCTTTTATATAAGGGGAACAACGGTTGCATAACCCCGCACTTTCTGTGATCAGCAGTTCATAACCTGATTGAATCCCCCACTGCACTGCATCTTCAATATTGCTGACAAAGAAATGATCCGGGCAGATTTTCCCCGAAAAGCCGGTCTGCACAGGGATCCCTGCCTCTTCATAGCTCAAATTATCAAAAGAAGTCAAACAGTCAAATTTAACGACACCAATCTTCTTCTTTTCCGGCATAGACTCGACCAGCCTTAAGATGACTGAAGTCTTGCCTGATGACGGGGGCCCCGCCACAGTAATAAGCTTCATGGACAACCTCCTCCAAGCCCGGGTGCCACATCACCCACTATTTTAGGAAATATCTCTGCCAAGAACTGGCCTTCTGCATGAACCCTATATTCAAACTAATATAAATATATATAACAACATATATTTCACTTTGTTTTTATCTTACAACCAATCAAACTCTATTTCCAGTTTATTTTAATCAATTTATATCTATTTTAGTTCGTCCATATTCGTTGACTTAATTTTTTTATACTTGTATAATCTTAGTAAATATTAAATTCCCAACAATTACCCTTCCTAACTTTCCTCGTGAAAAATGTCTCCAGTTAATTTTTAAAGGCGGTACCAAAATGAAGCATAAAAACCAAGGCATCTCTATGGTTATAGGTCTTGGGCTCCTTTTACTGATAACCATCATTATTTCTTTTCAGCTTGGCCGTTATCCCATTCCACCCAAGGAATTGTTCGGAATTCTCTTATCTAAAATTTTTCCCGTCGAACAATTTTGGGCCGACCGTCTAGAGATTGTCCTGATAAACATTCGCTTACCCCGGATCCTTTTGGCTTGTTTAGTCGGCTGCTGCCTATCGGCTGCCGGAGCCGCTTACCAGGGCGTTTTTCAAAATCCCATGGCCTCTCCCGACATTCTGGGAGCTTCATCAGGAGCTGCTTTTGGTGCTGCTCTGGCTATACTTAATCACGGCGGCAATAGCTTAATCATCCTGAGTGCCTTTACGTTCAGCCTCCTTACCGTAGCTATTATTTATTTTATCAGCAAAAAAGCCAAGGGCAATAACCTGCTTGGTCTGATCTTAGCCGGAATTATGGTGAGTTCACTTTTTTCAGCCGGTACCTCGTTTATTAAGTTAGTCGCCGACCCTAATGATCAGCTGCCGGTGATCACGTATTGGCTGATGGGCAGTTTATCCGGGTCGAAACTGAGCGATATTGCTTTCGCTGCTCTGCCCATGGCCGTCGGCTTAATCCCCTTGCTGCTCCTGCGCTGGCGGCTCAACATTCTCACCCTTGGTGATGATGAAGCTAAAACGATGGGGGTTAATGCCAAACAAATCCGCCTGCTGGTCATTATCTGTGCCACCTTTATTACAGCGGCCAGCGTCTCAGTAAGCGGTGTGATCGGCTGGGTCGGTTTGGTCATTCCTCATCTGGCCCGCAGACTTGTGGGAAGCAACTATACGACACTGATGCCGGCTACGATGCTTACGGGAGCAATCTTTCTCCTTATTGTCGACAATTTTTCCCGCAATTTGCTCACCACAGAAATTCCTCTGGGAATTCTTACCGCCTTAGTCGGAGCTCCCTTCTTTATCTATCTGATTACACGAAGGGGGGAGACCTATTGAGTATTGAAGTATCCAACCTTAGCTTTGGCTATGACGAACGGCTTATTCTCAAGGATATTAGTTTCTCAGCAGAGGATTATGAGCTGTTATCGATTTTAGGCCCCAACGGAGTAGGGAAAAGTACTTTATTTCGTTGTATACTCGGTTTGCTTCATGGGTACAAGGGACGAATCTCTCTGAATAACCTGGATGTAAAACATATGGGGATCAAGGACATGGCCAGTTGTGTCGCTTATATCCCGCAGTCTCATTACCCCTCATTTAATTACAGCGTATTTGACATGGTGCTGATGGGGACCGCCATACAGGTATCCACCCTCTCCAAACCAGGCAGCAAGCAAATTCACCTTGCTGAGGCAGCTATGGAAAGGCTGGGAATCACCCATCTTAAAAACAGAGGCTATACTCAGATAAGCGGCGGGGAGAGGCAACTCGTACTCATCGCCCGGGCCTTGGTTCAGGAAGCTAAAATACTTATTCTTGACGAACCTACCGCCAACTTGGATTTTGGCAATCAGATCCGGGTCCTAAACCAGATCAAGGCTCTGGCCAAAGATGGCTACACGGTTGTTCAATCCACCCACAATCCCGATCAAACCTTTCTCTTTTCCGATAAAGTATTGGCGATGAAGGATGGCAAGGTTCTCGCTTATGGACAGCCTCATCAGATCTATTCGGAAAACCTGATTAAAACCCTTTACGGAGTGGACGTTGAGATTCAAAGTCTCTACAAGGATCAGGTAAGAGTCTGCGTTCCCAAGAGCATTCTTAAAGCGGATTCTCTCCGTGAAAGCTGCTCTTAACTATCTTAAAAAACTATATTAAAAAGAAAAAGGAGGCATTATCCACATTATGAGGAAAAAACTTATTTCCATGCTCTTGGCTGCTTCTCTCCTGGTAACCTTCACCACTGCCTGCAGTCCAAGCGCATCCACCCCCGGCGGCAAGGAATCCGCTCCGGAAACTTCCGCTCAGGGAGATCCTGGCCAGGACAAATTGATAAGCTTTACAGATTCAGCCGGGCGCACTGTAGAAGTTCCCGCCAACATCACCCGGATTGCAGCCTCAGGCACCATGGCTCAAATCGTACTCTTTCCTTTAGCCGCCGATCAGTTTGTCGGCTTAGCCGGCAAGTGGGACCCTTCTGCCCAAGAATACCTGGACCAGCAATATGCTAACCTGCCCATACTGGGACAGTTTTATGGCAAAGGCGACCTCAATCTTGAGGAAATCGCCAAAGCAGATCCTCAGATCATTATCGATATTGGCGACACAAAACCCAGCATTGCTGAGGATATGGATGGCATCATGAATCAGGTGGGCATCCCCACAGTCCATATCGGAGCGACCACCGAGACGATGCCCGAAACCTACAGAACTTTAGGCAAGCTGCTTAATAAAGAGGCAGAGGCTGAAGTCCTTGCCCAGTACTGTGAAGAAGTATTTAAGAAGACCGAGGATATTATGGCCAAGGTCGGAGAAGACGGCAAGGCTAATCTGCTTTATTGCCTCGGTGAAAATGGCCTGAATGTCCTGGCGAAAGGCTCTTACCATGCTGAAATTCTCGATCAGATAAGCAATAACGCCGCCGTTATCAATGATGTCTCCAGCAAAGGCAATGGCAACCCTGTGGATATGGAGCAAATCATTTTATGGGACCCCGATGTGATTGTCTTTGCCCCGGATAGCATCTACAGCACTGTCTCCGGAGAAAAATCCTGGCAGGAAGTAAAAGCCATTAAAAACGGCAAATATTATGAAGTTCCCCTGGGTCCCTATAACTGGATGGGAAGCCCCCCTTCAGTCAATCGTTATATCGGCATGATTTGGCTTACCCAGCTTCTCTATCCGGAGCAAGCTCAATACGATCTCTATAAAGAGACAGCACGCTACTATAAGCTATTCTATCATAGTGATCTGACCGAAGAGCAATACAAGGCTCTTGTAGAAAACTCTGTTTTTAAATAATCATCGCACCATTAGCAATGAATAATAGGTAAATAATAGGGACAGGTCCCATTTTTCAAATTAATCGTCATATCATACATAACAATCGTCGCAGGTGTGACAAAAGACGACTTCCACGGAAGCCGTCTTTTGTCATATTCCAGACTGTCTTAACCGCAGCAGCCCTTTTCCTTTATCAAAAATTCAAAAAACGCTGCCATTTGTCATCTTGATCCATGGATTGAAAAATAGGACCTGTCCCCTTAATTCACCCTAGTAGTGAGCTCCCGGTACGCGAACGTCCTCTTTTCTCAAGGTGATTTTCAGTTTGTCTAAATACTCTAAATAAGCGACGACGGTCTTTCTGCCAATATTCAGGGCATCCCTGACTTCCGCCACGCTGATGGTTCCTTGGACGTCCATTAACGAACGGATGGTTTGGCAGACTTTTTGTAAAGCTTCTTTGTGGACGAGAATTCCTTGCCCCAGATCCACCAGGTTGCCTGATTTCAGCAGGAATTTCACTACCTCCTCAACGTCCCCTGTTTTCATCGTTGTATCTTTGGCGGCCTGCTGAATACTTCCTGTATTCATGTCATAGGCCAAAAATGCCTTTTCCATAAGGGCTGTTTCCTTTGCTGCCAGGATTCTGGCTAAGGCTTTACCATCAGGTTCCGACAGGTAGTTTCCATCTGAAAGCAGGCGCTGATTGGCAATAAAATAATTCAGCAATGCTGCAAAATCTTTCGGATCCATCCCGGAAAAAGCCCCGCTTTTCAGTTCTTCCTTATCCATTTGGTAGCGGTAGGGATATTTCTGATACATTTTCCGGAAAGCGGATTGTATTTTATTAAAATATTTTTCATATTGGTTGATGCTTAAGTATTTACGAGTTTCCTTCAAGATAATTAACTTTCCTGAAGAGACTTCCTTATCCAAGGTTTCCTGTAATTCAGCCCGTTCCGTATTCAAAGCCTGCAAAAGGTCACCCGAACTAAGGGGTTTTTCCGAGGAATTTAAGATTAAGGTGACTAACTCTTCCCTGGTGCCATGCTCACCGATGCTCATAGCATTCATACTTTCCTGAGAAAACCGCTGTCTGTTTTTCGTGGTATGATACAAAACCCAGCCCCCGCCGATGGTCACAGCAGGCGAGTAGCTGCGGATAATAAATCGATCTTTACGCAGGATGACGATGGGTTCTTCAAAACGCAACTGTGCGTAACCTTTCTCCCCCTCAGGGATTTCATCAGTACCCAGAAGCCTGACCCGGGCCAGAACCTCTTTCGTTCCGGTGTGCACATGAACTCTTTGATTGTGTACCAAATTTCCTTTGCCTTTGACGATATAAATCAACACATCCGCAATCCGGATTGGGATCAGGGTTCCTTCACGAGCAATGGTGTCGCCCCGCTGTATTTCAGATTTTTCGATCCCGGTGAGATTCAAGGCGCACCGATCGCCGGCAGTCCCTTCGTCGACACTCATATTATGGACCTGAATTCCCTTGACCCGTGCATTAAGTCCGGAAGGATAGATGGCCAGGGTATCGCCTTTGCGAACCACTCCGCTGGTTATCGTGCCGGTGATTACAGTCCCGTGACCTGACATAGAAAAGACTCTGTCTATGGGCAATCGGAACAGTTCCTGGCTTTCCTTGGTTTGAACTTTCCGGGCAAGCTGATCCAAGGTTTCCCTCAGTTGAGAAATCCCTTCCCCGGTCACGGAAGATACATGGACCATGGGGCTTTCTGCCAAAGTTGTCCCTTGCAGTGTATTCTGAATATCTTCAATGATCATTTCCAGCCACTCGTCGTCCACAAGATCCGTTTTGGTCAGGGCGATAACCCCGGTTGTAACATTGAGCAGGTTTAAAATATCCAGATGCTCTCTGGTTTGCGGCATAATACCTTCATCAGCGGCAATGACCAACATCACAAGATCGATACCGGTGACACCGGCCACCATGGTCTTCACGAATTTCTCATGTCCGGGCACATCAATGATGGATACAGTTTGACCTGAGGGCAGGGTCAGGGAGGCAAAGCCCAGTTCAATGGTCATCCCCCGCCGCTTCTCTTCCTCAAGGCGATCTGTATCAATACCAGTCAGTTTTCTCACTAAGGATGTTTTGCCGTGGTCAATATGCCCGGCGGTTCCTAAGACAATCTTTTTCATCAATTCACCCCACGATGCTCTGCATGGTTTGCGTAATGAGGGGAAATTCCTTTTCTGACAGAGTGCGGACATTCAGCAGGACTTTGTCTTTAACGATCCGGCAAATAATCGGGATGGGCTCTTGTCTGAGGAGGTCCTGGAGCCGGTTGGCCGATAAACCGTCGATCGTTAAGGATACAGCCTTGCCTTTTAACAGAACATCCGGCAAAGAACCACCCCCTGCTTCATCATCAACATCCACGATTTCCATTTGACAACGTTTACCCAGGGCGGTCTGGAGCTGCCGTTCCAGTTCCTCCGCCCGCAGCAGCAAATCTACCTCTTTTAAGGCCAGCATGTTTAAGGCGGGGATCTGGGCAAGGGCTTTTTCAGGATTCAGATAGAGTTTCAGAACTGCAGTTAAAGCCGCAATAGAGCTTTTATCGCAACGGACAATGCGGGCAAAAGGATTCTTTTTAATCTTGTCGATCAAGGTCTTTTTGCCGGCGATGACACCAATCTGCGGACCGCCCAGCAATTTATCCCCACTAAAGGTGACAAGATCCGCACCGCCGGCGATGACTTCCTGTACGGTCGGTTCATGGGGCAGTCCGATTCTGGTCAGATCATAAAGGCAGCCACTGCCCAAATCCTCCATCACCAGTACATTTTTTATTTTGCCCAGCTCCACTAAATCCTGAAGTGGCACTTCTTCCGTGAAACCGGAGATTTTATAATTGCTAGTATGAACTTTCAACAATACGGCCGTATTTTCCGTAATCGCTTTGGCATAATCATCTCGCTTCGTTTTGTTCGTTGTGCCGACTTCGAGCATCGTGCAGCCACTGGAGGCGATAATATCCGGTATACGGAAGCTTCCGCCAATTTCCACCTGTTGCCCTCTGGAAATAATGACGTCTCTCTGCTTAGCTAAGGTATTAAGGCTTATAAACACTGCCGCAGCATTATTGTTGACCACCATGGCGCTCTCAGCGCCGGTTAAACGGGTAATCAGAGGTTCGATATGGGTATGGCGGGAACCCCTGTTGCCGGTTTCCAGATCAAATTCAAGATTGCTGTAACCTTCATTGACTTCTTGAATTAAGCCGATGGCTGAATCAGGCAGAGGGGCCCTGCCCAGATTCGTATGCAGAACAATTCCTGTGGCATTGATCAATTTTTTCAGGCAGGTACTATCCTGTGCATCGAGCTTATCTTTGAGTTCCTGAACCAAATGCAAGGTGATCTCCTGGCGGGACTGGTGGGACATAGATGCCGCAAAGGACTTATCTCCAAGCAACTGTTTTCTGTAATCATCGATGACCTGGGTTATTGTTTCACCAAGCACAGCTTTGCCAATCCGCTCGGCCAAGGCCGCAACTTCAGGATGATCCAGGATTTCATTCATCGGAGCGATGGTTCTCAGCGCCTTTAATCGTTCTAAATCCTTCTCCAAAAACAGTGCCTCCTCATAGCAAAGGGACATGAATTGAGCAGAGAGCACACTGCGTTGATCATGTCCGCAAATCACCATTATTACATTCTTTGGCGGGAATGTGTAGGAGTCGAACCTACCTCGGCCGGATCACCCACCCGACAACGGATTTGAAGTCCGCGGAACCCACCGGGATCCATCCATTCCCATAGTGTATTATATATCATACCTGGTATGCTTTTCAAATAGGCATCTCAATTTCTTAAATGTTACCTAATTCCAACCATGTTGCCCGGCCAGCCATTTTTCGGCAGCATAGTTGAGTGGCATAGTCCGTATATCCTCCCAGACCAGATCGTCGACACTTAATTCTCTCAGATCCACCTGCTTGAAATAAGAGCCGCAGTCAGCACAGACCGCTACTTCCATCCCAGGATACTGTTCAGATTTAAGGTAGGTTTGTTTTTTGGCATCCATGCTGCCGCAACAAGCACAGCCGGAAGCATCAACAGGCCGCTGATAACCGCAGACCAGGCATTGCTGGTAGCGTTTGCCGACCGGCGGAGCCAAAAGGGTCATAAAATGTTTTTCTCCGCAGACCGGGCAAGTCCCAAAGGGTTGATTATCTTCCCCGGGTTTGGGAACCAAGTGTTGGCAGAGCATCTGGGCAACACCGGCCAGAGCCAGTTGCAATCGGGCAGCAGCTGGATTATCCAGAGGATCGCCCTGCTTAAATTGTTCCAGGAGGGTGCGCAAATCAGCTTTTTCCTGTGGTTCATCGGCAACTTGATTGAGTCTTTGCCACAAATCAATAATGCTTTCTTCAGGCAAATTATCCAAAGTAAACCGCGGGGAGGCAGGCTTAAGCTGGAAATCAGCCGCCAGGCTGGAAGCATGCTCCTGCTGCCAAAGCTTTATTTCCCCCTGCAACTTCAGATAGTTATCTTTTACTGCAACCAAATGCTGTTCTTCTTGTTCAGTGGTCAGAATATTTTTCCGCACAACGTTTCCTCCTATAGGAAGTCTGCCGCCAACCCTTAAGCCCAAACCGGCACCCGGGCCGGCAGCAGACCGGATCATTTATTTGCTGATGAAGCTATCATTATAAGCAGCTGATCAACCTATTTCCCCGCCTTTTCCTGCTTTTCAATCTCCTCATACCAAGCGCCATGATGGGACTTAGCAAAGCCTTTGGATACATAACCCTTAAGCATGCCCGGCAGAGCAGCCCGTGATTCCGGATGGATCAGGGCCAGGTAGAGATGCCCGATCAGAGCCGTGGTCATGAAAATCATGGATAGGTCGTGAACAGGATAGGCTATGCGCACTAAGCCTATGGGGAAGTACTGGGGAAACCACATGATCAACCCGCTGATGGTGATAAAGATAGAGCCAAAAATCGTGAAGAGGGAGTTGATTTTTTCCCCTCCGTTGAATTTTGCCTGGGGAGGGTAATTGCCATGCCCGCCGAAGAATTCCACGGCAAAGGCTTTGACATGCATCACATCGGCCTTCGTCCAAGTAAAGACAGAACGAATCCACCCCCAGTGATGTTTGGTGTCACCGATAAAGAACTTCATGCCGACAGCAACGGCAAAGAAGAGGGCCGCAACCCGGTGAATCATGCGGGCGTTGTCAATTCCTCCGACGATGGCCATAGCCGGCCGAAAGGTTACAGAGAGAACCGCTAAACCCGTAAAGAGAAGAATTAAAAAGGAAACTGCATGAACCCAGTGACTGAATCGTTCCCCATCTGTAAATCTCAGAACTTTTCCTTCCGGGACTTGTTTGGAGTTTTGTGCCATTACAGTGACCCTCCTTTCCCCTGGTGGTCATCTTCAACAAAATGCTCCTTGCTGTAATTTCCTTTAGCCACATTGACCAAAGTTCCAACAAGAACTGCTGCCGCCGCGCCACCGCAAGCAATCGCACCCAGCGGGCGGGCGATATCCTTCCAAAGGGTCAGGGTAAAGGGAACCGTGGGATTGGCCGGCAAACCATAGGATTCCGGAGTATCCAGGAGGATGTACTTATAAAGTGTTCCTCCTACGACATCCTTGCCATAGAGATTGGCCTTGGGATATCTCTGCTTCAGCTCAGACAAGCGCTGTTCAGCCTTTTGCATCATTTCGGCATCATCCCCAAAGGTCAGGGTTCCCGGCTGGCAAATGGCGACACAGGCGGGCTCAAGGCCATTTTCCACCCGTTCCCAGCAGCCGGTGCACTTGGTGGCCTTTTGGGTTGTCTGATCAATCCTGGGAATATCAAAGGGGCAGTTGGTCACGCAGTATCCGCAGCCGATGCATTTGTCCTCATCAATGATTGTAAATCCGGTCTCCGTTTTGGAGATAGCCTCAGAGGAGCAGGCTTTTAAGCAGGCAGCATCGGCACAATGAAAGCATTGAGCTTTCCTCATCATCCAAAGCATGGTATTGTTTTCGTATTTTTCATCGAAGGCAATATAAGTGTAGGTGTTAGGATCCAAATCTTTGGTCGACTGATAACTTTTGACCAATGATGTCTTAACAGCCGGTAGCTCATTCCATTCCTTGCAGGCTGCGGAACAGGCCTTGCAGCCGGTACATTTAGAGGTGTCCACGAGAATCATTTTTTTACTCATCTGCTACGCCCTCCTTATGTTGACCAGGCAGCATTTATATTCCGGGGTGCCTGCCGTGGGATCGATGGCGCTGATGGTCAGGTTGTTGGTCGTCGGTCCGGGACTTAGGGATGCGAAGCCCCAACTCCAAGGCATACCAATGGTTTCGGAATCCTGACCGTTGATCTTTAAGGTCTGAATTCTGTCCGTTACCAGTGCAACTACTTGAACTTTGCCACGGGCAGAAGATACTTCTACCATGTCCCCTTCTTTGACTCCGATCTTTTGGGCCAGATTTTTGCTGATCTCGGCAAAGGGCTGCGGCATCAGCTCATTGAGCATGGGAATATTTCTCGTAATCCCGCCTGCGCAGAAATGCTCAACTAAGGCATAGGTCGTTAGTACATAAGGGAAATCTTCCTTGCTGCCATGGTTCGTAACACCAGGCAGGAAGTTCGGGATGGGCACGGTAGGATTAGAGCTTACATCCGGATGCAGACTATTGACCGTCGGGCTTTCCACCGGCTCATAAAACTCCGGCAAAGGACCGTCATTACATTGACCGGCCGGCCTAACGCCAATATGCGGCAAGCCATCTGCTGCGGGTGTGGCAGGAATTCCACTGAAATATTTCGCAGTGAATAAACGTCCTACTCCTTCAGGATTCATGCGGAAAACTTGTTTTCCTTCCGGGGTATCCGGGCCTTTGGTTTTGTCCGGTACATCAGCACCGTCATTGCCTTCCCAAGAATTCTTGGCCGCATCCCACCAAATCAGCTTGCGGTTTTCATCCAGTGGCTGACCGTTCATATCACAGGAGCCACGGTTATAGAGGATGCGGATGTTACCCGGCCAGGAGAAGCTCCAATTACGGTATAAACCGAGCTCCGAGGGATCACTGTTGTCCCGGCGGGCAGCCAGATTACCGTTGCCTGTAACACCTGCATAAATCCAACAGCCTGAGGAGGCTGAACCGATAGGAGCCTTTAAATAATCAGCCAAGGTAGGCAGCACTTTACCGGTTGTTTCATCATAACCACTGATCTCCTGAAGAACTTTCAGCGGATCCGGTTCATGACCATAATCCCACCGGGCCTTGAGAATAGGCTCATCCTTAGGATCGGTACTGCCGGCATAAAGCTCTTTAAGCTTATGATAGATATGGTCCAGAATATCCAGGTCGGGCTTGGCTTCCCCGGGCGGCTTCAAGGCAGCATCCTTCCACTGAATCCAGCGGCCGGAATTGGATAGTGTTCCCCCTTTTTCATAAACAAAAGCTGCGGGAAGCAGAATAACCTCCGTGTTGATTTTGGCCGGATCGACCAGGAGCTCGCCTGTGGTCGGATCCTTTTCACGCCAGAATTGGGCGGTTTCAACCTCATAAACATCCGCGATGACCAGCATATCCAGCTTTGCCAAGCCTTCACGGACGATTTGCCGGTTAGGGATGGATACCATGGAATTCGAGCCAAAATTAAGCAGCATTTTGAATTGTCCGCTATTGGCAGCTTCCCAAAGTTTTACCATGCTGTAATTCTTGCCTGAGTTGTACTTAGGCAGGTAATTAAAGCAATAATCATTTTCTTTGGTGGCATTTTCGCCAAACCAAGCTTTGAGCTGAGAGACAATATGCCTTTCAAAAGCCGAGCCGCTGCGCACCAGATAACTGCGCAGATCCTTATCCGTATGAACCGGGGCCGGCAAGTAACCCGGCAGGTTATTAAAGAGATTGGCCATATCGGTGGAGCCTTGAACATTGGGCTCACCACGCAAGGCTTGGATGCCGCTGCCTGCTTTACCCACATTGCCCAAAAGCAGCTGGATGATTGCGTAGCTGCGGATTCCCTGAACACCGGTGGTGTGTTGGGTCATGCCCAGTGCATAAAGAATACTCCCCGGTCTGGTGTTGCAGAAGGTATCCGCGATCTCTTTGATCTTTTCGGCAGGTATACCGCTGATATCGGCTCCTACTTCCAGAGTGTAACGGGAAAAATGCTCTTTAAGCTTGCCAAATACGCAATCAGGATCATCCAGACTTTCCGCCATGACCGGTTTGTTTTCAGCATTGAGCTGGTAAGCCCAGCTATCAAAATTGTACTTTTTGTTCTCGGGATCAAATCCGGAAAACAGTCCATCGTCAAATTTAAAGTCTTTACTGATCTTGTACAGTGCATTGGTGTGGTTGAGTACATACTCTTCATCATAGAGTTTGTTCTCCAGAATATAATTGATAATTGCATTTAAATAAGCAATATCTGCACCGGGACGAACCTGGGCAAAAATATCTGCTTGGGAGGCGGTACGGGTAAACCTTGGATCCACCACGATCACCTTGGCGCCGTTTTCTTTGGCTTTATTGATCCAACGCATGGCTATGGGATGGTTCTCCGCACAGTTGCTGCCGGCAATCAGGAAGCATTTCGTGTTTTGCATATCCGTCCATGAGTTGGTCATAGCTCCGCGGCCAAATGAAGGTGACAAACTTGCCACCGTGGGAGCGTGTCATATCCGGGCCTGGTGTTCGTTATAAGGTGTTCCGATCAGCTCGGACAGCTTTTTGATCAGGTAGGACTCTTCATTATCCACTTCGGCTGAACCCAAAACGGCAATACCCTCGGCGCGATTTACAGCATAAGTCTTACCGCCGATTTCCTCCGTGTCCATCCAGGTCGCCTCACGCACTTCCTTGATCTTTGAAGCAATCTTATTAATCGCTTCATCCCAGGAAATATCCTGCCACTCACTGGACCCGGGAGCTCTGTATCTGGGCTTTGTGACACGGTCCTTAGAATTGGCCACGTGACCCAGACTGGCCCCTTTCGGACACAGGGCACCGGAATTCACTGGATTATCCGGGTCTCCATCCAGATAAACGAGTTTTCCATCTTTAATATGAAGCAGCAAGCCGCACCCACCAGAACAGAAATGGCAGATGCTAGGAATCTTTGTTGTTCCTTCAATTCTAAGACTAAATCCCTGGGCTTGGGCGATCTGTGGATCAAAGCCAAGACCGGAAGCCAAAGCAAACAGAGATGCCCCAGAAAGCTTCAGGAACCCACGACGAGTTACTTCCATTTTCTCTCCCCCTCTTATTATTACAATTGCTCCGGCTTTCGCCGAAACAAAAATTTACGTAAAACCCCTCTTTAGCCGTCTTTTCCAGTGTTGAGAAAGCAGCTTTGTATGTGAATAGTTTAAATAACTATCTTTTTTTAAATACAAAAATCACTCCTATGAATTTTAGATTTATTTTTAATAACGAAAAAATATATTTTCTATTTTGCCATAGGATATAGAAATTGTCAAACAATTTAGACAATAAAGAAAGTGATAACTTTCAGTTACTTTCTGTTTATTCCGTAAATAGTACAGATAAGCACTGAGGACTTCAATAAGAAAAGACTCCGGAGAGTACATTTCTCCGAAGTCTTTTGCTTATTGAAGTCCTATTTCATTTTCATGATAGTTCATTGGGTAAGATGCATGATAATAGGGTTCAAATTCATGATCATCCATCATGGATTCCAGTTCCAGTTCATAATTCTGCATAGCTGCCATGGCTGCCCCCGCCAAGCCGAGTACCCGCAGAGCAGGCCGTCTCCACATCATATACCCTATAGCAAGGCCAAGAGGGGCAGAGATGCTGAATACGGTATGGTCATTGTGCTTGAGTTTAACCTGGGTTTGCCAAATCTTGTTGAAACGATTCTTGGTGCCGCTCCACATCTTTCCCATCATCCCATCTTCAAGGGCTTTCTCTCTTTCGCAATCTGCCAACGCTTGAATTACATCCCCGTTGGACCTTAGCAGGGCACGGCGTGCTTCTTCATAGCTTAGATTTAAGCGGTCGCATAGAATATCAACTTTCTCCAGTTCCGTCCACATCTCTTCGCTCATTTAAATCATCCTTTCCGCTTGGGTTTTGTCCCACGTTAACCAAGCGGTTCCCCATACTCCAAGATCTTAAGGGCTTATCTAAGGTTTGTTCGCAAAAATACTGTGAGGCATCAAGGATTTCTTTTTTGCTCCATTGGTTCCAGCGCAGTCGGTTCAATTTTTCCAGCTCTCCTTGAAGAAGCTGGCGCATCAGCCCAAGGCTTCCCCCACTGACCCATCTCCCGACGGCGGGAGAGCTCCCCTGAGTTTGACATTGCCGGCAAACCACCCCGCCGGCGTTCGGGCTGAATAATAACCGCTCCCCTTGAACTCTTTGCCCGCACTCAGCGCATTCCATTAAACGCGGGCGATAGCCGAGATAATTCATCAGCTTCAAAGCGTAGGTACACTGAACCAAAGCCGGATCACAGCTTTCCACAAGAAATAAACTGGAAAAGGTGAGGGTAAACAGTTCCGGATGAGGTTGTCCGGGAAGAGTTGCCAGATCGAGAAGCTCTGCCATTGCCGTAGCCGCCATGCTCATATCTAAGTCCGTCCATAAATGGGGAAAGCTCTCCCTGGGGCTGACCTGGTTGACAGTATCCAGCGACTTACCCTTATGTAATAGGTATTCTGCATAGGTAAATAGCTGGGCTCCTGCTCTTTGACGGCTTTTCGGTTTACGCACCCCTTTAGCAATAGCTTGGATTTTCCCGTGTTCTCTTGAAAATAAAGTGAGTAAACGGTCTGATTCTCCATACTCCCGGCTTCGAATCACCAAAGCATCGGCGTGGTAAACTCCCACATCTTCACCTCATAGTCTTTGTAAATATCCCGTTCTTATACCGTGATTATTTGCACGCCGGAACTCGTTCCCAGGCGATCAGCTCCGGCCTCCACCATCTGCAAAGCGGTCTTACGGGAACGTATTCCTCCTGAAGCCTTCACTTTGACGGATTGACCCACCCAGGCTTTCAGATTGCGTACATCTTCCACGGTAGCTCCGCCGCCGGCAAAGCCTGTGGAGGTTTTGATATAGTCCGCTCCCGATGCCTTGACGATCTCTGCCGCCTTTTGCTTCTCCTCTTCAGTAAGCAAAGAGGTTTCGATGATGACCTTGATCGTGACACCACAGCAATGAGCCGCTTCCACAGCCCGTGTTATATCTTTCGCCACGGCTTCCCAATTACCCGATTTCGCCCAGCCTATATTGATCACGATATCCACTTCCCGGGCACCATGAGCTTTAGCGGCGAAAATTTCCTGAACTTTAATCTCCGTCATGGTCGCTCCCAGAGGAAAGCCGATGACTGTGGCTACTCCCACACCGCTGCCGTGTAAAAGCTTGGCGGCAGTGCAGATATAGGCCGGATTAATACAGACTGTGGCAAATTTGTGCTGCTTGGCTTCATGGCATAGATTTACGATATCTTTTTCCGTGGCCTCCGGTTTAAGAAGTGTATGATCGATCATGCCTGCTAAATTCATTGTTCTCATCCTTTCTAGCTCCGATCGGAATATCCGAATTCCCGGAGACTTCTTCCCCGATTGCGCCAATCTTTCTCAACCTTGACAAAGAGCTCCAGAAAGACCTTGCTGCCCAACAGGGTCTCAATATCCTGGCGGGCCAAGCGACCGATTTCTTTGAGGAGACTTCCCCCATGGCCGATGATAATGCCTTTTTGGGAGTCCCGTTCCACTACAATAAGGGCACGGACCTTGATCAGGGTTTTCTTTTCTTCCACACTCTCCACAACGACGGCAATAGAATGAGGGACTTCATCCCGGGTAAGCTGAAGCACCTTTTCCCTCACCAGCTCCGCCATAATAAAGCGTTCCGGCTGATCCGTAACTTCATCCTCTGGGTAATACATAGGACCTTGAGGCATTTCTTTGAAAATCAGCTTCAGCAGTTCATCCTTATTCTCTCCGGTTTTAGCTGAAATAGGAAGAATCGCCAGAAAATCTTTCAAAGCAGAGTAGTCCTTGATCAGCTTCAATAACTTATCTTTTTCAATAAGATCGATTTTATTCAATAGAAGAATACAGGGAGTCTTTACATGCTTGAGATTTTCCAATATGTATTCCTCACCGGCACCGAATTCAGCGGTCGTATCCACCATATACAGGATAAGATCCACTTCCCGGAGAGATTCTAAAGCTGAGTCAACCATAAACTCGCCTAATTTGTGTTTAGGTTTATGGATTCCCGGCGTATCCAGAAAAACGATCTGCCCTCTTTCCTCGGTCAGGATACAATGAATCTTATTCCTGGTGGTCTGAGGTTTATCGGACATGATTAAAATCTTTTGCCCTAAAAGTTGGTTAAGCAATGTGGATTTTCCGGCATTAGGACGGCCCACCACTGTGACAAATCCCGAGCGAAAATCTTTATTGGGTTCAGAACCGTGCAAATTTGCTCACTTCCTTAATGTTTTATTGTCATGAATGTTTAATTGTTATGAGCCTTGGTATCTATGTTAAGGATAGGCTGCAAAGGCAGTTAAAAAATCCGGCCATTCTGAATTCTACTAAGCTAGCTTCGCAAATTTCCGCAAAGGGCAATTTTAACGGACTAGCCCCGTTTGAATAAGAAAACCCGACCTCGCCCGCATTATCTTCACACTTTGCTTGCCTTAACCCTATACTCATAAATGAAGCGAAGGCGCTGGTTGCACTTATCCTTGGCAAGTTATCCAGCGCCAGCCTATGCTTTCTGACCGTTTTAGAAAAGTTCAAGCCAATCACTTAACCTAAAAATTCGGGACCAAAGGAATCAGGGAGTAAAACGCTCAAGCGGGTTGTCTTAGTTTGCCCCTTGCCATTGACTAAAATAACCAGGCAATCTTGAGAAAACTCCCGTAATACTTGGCGACAGGCACCGCAGGGTGAAGGAAAGGTATCCGTCGGCACCGCCACCGCCACCGCCTTCAAGCGGCGCTCCCCGTGATAGGCACCGTGAAAAACAGCATTGCGCTCAGCGCAGATGGTCAATCCATAGCTGGCATTTTCCACATTACATCCGGCTGAGATCCGCCCGGATTCCCAGAGGGTAGCGGCTCCTACCGGATAGTGGGAATAGGGGACATAGGCGCTTTGATAGGCTGCCTGGGCCCGTCGGATTAGTTCTTCGATTAGCTCCGGAGAAATTTGTTCTGGTGAGTCCATAGCGGCTCCTTTCGTTTGCTTGGGTTTTAGCCCCAGGTCTTGGATCTTAGAACTTTGGGTCCTGAATCTTGGTTTTGCCCGGGTCGCGTAGCTTTACGCACAACGGTCACTCCATAGCTCCAGGGCTGGTTCACTCGCTTTCCTAACAGCATCTGCGGCGGATAAGTATGCTTTGTAGCATGCCGCCTTGAGCGAAACTGTCCACCGGACACTTTCGTCGCCAAACCTCCAGGTAATACCTGATGTGAACCGTGGCTCCGCTACGTTAAGAAAGCTTCGTTCACCCGACCGCCCCTCCGCTAAAGCCGTTCCCTTTTGTGCGTAAAGCTACGGCTTACGGGTTTTTTTCAAAGCTGTGTTTGCGGGTCTTTTTCAGCTCTGCTGTTCAGCTTTCCCGAGACCTTCCTGGAGCTTTCTCCAGGTCGCCGACCCTGCCGCTTAAGCGGCATCGGTAAAGACGGAAAAAGCCGCTCAGGCAGGCTTCCTCCCCCGCATTTCCCACAACGGCTTCCCCACTCAAACCTGCAAAGCAGCCCAAGGATTTTGCTTTACGTATAGGAAGCGAATTTAAGCGAGCGGAGACAAAACTTCGCGAAAAGCATGCAGCGGAGAAAGGTTGGAAACAGGACGTTTCCAACCCGCCATTGAGCAGTAGCGATTTGGCGGGGCACCTTTCGGAGCGGCAGGCTTTTCGCGGTAGTTTTGTCCGCGCAGTTTATGGAGCGACCGGTGTAAAGCAAAATCCTGGAGATCTCCGGAGTCCTCTGGAAACTCCGCTTCCGAAGACCTTTTTCAACCCAGCCCCAACAGACCGGCTAAACGCGGCCCAAAAATCACAACCCCGACAGCAACCGCTATGATCGCCGTAATCAAAACCGCCCCCGCCGCCACATCCTTAGCTAACCCGGCCTGTGGATTAAAGTCCGGCTCAGCTAAATCCACAGCAATCTCCACCGCCGTATTAAAAGCCTCTGCCGCCATGACACTGCCGATGGTCAGCAATAAAACCACCCATTCCCAGCGCTCCAGTCTCAGCCAAACAGCAATGAGCAGGACCAATGCGGCGGTGAATACGTGGAAGCGAAAATGTCTCTGGGTTTTGCAGTTATAGAGAATTCCCTGAAAAGCATCGCCAAAGCTTTCCCAGTTGGAAGGTTTTTTATGATGTTGTCCCATAGTCATCTTCCTTTACTTTAACGCAAAAGACCGATTTGACTCATTACCGCTTCTTCCTGCCGGCGCATTTCCTCTTTATCCTCTTCTTCCAGATGATCATAGCCCAGAAGGTGGAGAGTTCCATGGACCGCTAAATAGACCAGTTCCCGTTCAAAAGAATGCCCATAATCAGCAGCCTGAGCTCTGGCCCGCTCCACTGAAATAATTATATCACCCAACAGATGGTCCTCGTAATCCAGGATGTCTGGTTCATCTTCTGTTTCCTCCTGCAGGGCAAAAGACAACACATCCGTCGGCCGATCCACGCCACGATAATCTCGATTCAGTTCATGGATTCTGGCATCATCCACTAAAGTCAGGCTGACCTCAGCTTCCTCCGACCCCGCCGATAAATGGACGGCCTTGGCAATTCCCTGTTCTAAAAGCCCTGTAAGTGATCCGCGCTCATTTTCAGGAATGGAGTCTTCTTCCCAATTAATATCCAAATACATCGGTGTGGAACCGCCTAAACGGCTCCTCACCCCCTTCCATTACGAATTATCCGCTTTTCCCGTCTCTTCTGCAGATTCTCCTTTTGCTCCCGTGGATTCTCCCTCCGCAGCAAGTTCCTTTTGCTCCATCTCCCGGACATCCTCAAGCTTCCCCGGTTCCGGCAGCTGTTTGGTTTGCATATCAGGGTACTCTACCCGGGAATGGAAAATGCCGCTCAGAATCCGGACAAAAGCGGTGGCAATTTTATCTAAATCCTGGAAGGTCAAATTACACTGACTAAGCTGATCATCATTAAGCTTGTCCTTGATGATTTTACGAACCAAGCCTTCAACACGCCCTGGCGTGGGCTGCTTCATAGCACGAACTGCCGCTTCCACACTATCGGCCAGAAGGACCAGGGCGGCCTCTTTGGTCTGGGGTTTAGGCCCTTCGTAGTGAAAGGCTTCTTCGGGAACATTAGCGTTATCTTCCATAGCTTTATGGTAGAAGAAGCTGACTACACTATCCCCATGGTGTTGTGCGATAATGTCCTGGAGAACCTGGGGCAGATTCTCTTCCTTGGCCATCTCCAGCCCGTCTTTTATATGGGAGGTGATGATCAAGGCGCTGAGAGTGGGAGCTATTTTATCATGGGGGTTATCCTGAGCGAACTGATTTTCAATAAAGAAATAGGGCCGCTTCAGCTTGCCGATGTCGTGATATAGGGACCCTACCCGAACCAAAATTGCATTGGCCTGTACCTCTTCTGCCGCTGCTTCCGCCAGGTTGCCCACCAGCACGCTATGGTGATAGGTACCCGGAGCCTCCATCAAAAGCCGCTTCAACAAAGGGCGGTTAGGATTGGATAGCTCCAATAAGCGCACTGCCGACGTAATTCCAAAACCGGTCTCAAACCAATGAAGGGTTCCTACTGCAAGAACTGAGGAAAAGATCCCGTTCACGATCCCTAAGCCTATGCTGACCAGCCAGGCGGATATGCCCATCCCTGAGATCAGAGCAATACAGCTGGCCGTAATCACATTGAACGCTGCAATATAAAGTCCTGCCCGGGCCAAATCGGATCGCTGGCTTAATAGGGAGACACTATGAACACCGATAAAGCCGCCAAACAAGGCGATCAGAGAAATCAGCCAGCCTGAATTGGTAGACATGGTGGGATCAGCCAATAACCCGACAAATACAGACAAAAGTGCCGCCGAAAAATAGGCTATCTCCACATCCACCAGAATGGCGATGGTCATGGTGGCCCAAGCTACAGGGATCAAGATGCCGGTCATGGCATTATATTCGGCATCCCCCAGATTCAGGGAGATGACCGCCTTACCCATAACCAGAACCAGGAACATCATTAAAGCAATGAGCAGCAATTTTTTAGATATATCGGCAACGTTTTTCCGGTATTGATAAGCATAGAATGTCATAGTAACGATACTGGCTAAGACAATCAAGGCGATACCGGCAACAGAACGCCAAGGAGACCGGTTCTCAACCAGTCCGTAGCCCACCAGAACCTGCATGATTTTCTCGTCAACAATTTCTCCCGGTCCGACGATCTTTTGATTGGCTTTATAACGCTGCGATTCCATGAGTACCGAAGCCCGGGCATTCTGCCTTAATTTCTCTGTAGCCTCTGTATCTTCCAGCAAGGTGGGTTGAGTGATTTTAGCATCCACGAACTCGCTGAGAAAAGCCTTGAACTCATCCGGGAAAGAGGCTTCATTAATATCCTGCTTAATCTTTTGGCGTAAGGCAGGGACATCTTGAGGACTGCGGGCACCTGTCTCCTCACCGCGGGCATTCACTAAAATAACTTCCGTGGCTTTCTGTTCTTTTTCTTCCAATAAATCCAGGGAGGAATCCAACAGGCCTTCCAGTGCTTCCTGGGGCAGAACATTAAAAGGAGCAACTTGACGCAGTTTTTTCAGCGCATCTGCCTTATCTTCATTGCTGGCTATTGCTTCCTCCAAAGCAATAAAAGCCGTGCTCAAATCCCGGGAAATGCTGGTCAGATACTCTTCATCCTGGGTATAAACCGGCTTAACCGCCTCAGCCGCCGCTTCTTGATCCTGGTAATACTTTTTTAAATCCTCAATATTCTTTTCATAAGGAGCCGTCACAAGCTGAGGGCTGGGATCACCCAGCTTCAGGTGAAGTTTGGAGACAAAGAGTCCTGAAGACAGAATACTTGTGAACAGCACAAAACACACCACCAGTACCTGGATATGCCGCCAAGTGGTGCTTATATCAGAAAAAAGCTTTAAGGAGCCTAATCTACGAATGTTCAAACGCATCCTTCTTTCACTGACCTGGTTCCGAAGTTTCTTCAGCCTTTTCATAAGCCTGAATAATTTTTTGAACGAGAGGATTGCGTACTACATCGGCAGCAGTAAAGTAATGAAAAGAAATATCCGGTAGGCCTTTGAGAATATTTTGGACTTCTTTTAAACCGGAATAATGACCCCGGGGCAAATCCACCTGAGTCACATCTCCGGTAACCACGGCATGGGATCCATACCCCAGACGGGTCAGGAACATCTTCATCTGCTCAGGAGTAGTGTTCTGAGCTTCGTCCAAAATCATAAAAGAACCATCCAGAGTACGGCCCCGCATATAGGCTAAAGGAGCAATCTCAATGGTTCCCTTTTCAACATAGCGCTGAGTCGTCTCCGGTCCAAGCAAGTCATAAAGGGCATCATAGAGAGGCCTTAAATAAGGGTCCACCTTTTCCTGCAGATCTCCTGGCAAAAAACCGAGCTTTTCCCCTGCCTCAACTGCCGGCCGGGTCAGCACAATCCGGTTAATCTCTTTAGCCCGCAAAGCCAATACGGCCATCACTACCGCTAAATAGGTCTTTCCCGTACCTGCCGGTCCGATGCCGAAGACAATGGAGTGATTTTCCAATGCTTCAAGGTACTTTGCCTGGCCCAATGTCTTCGCCTTAATGGGGCGCCCCCTGTGAGTGGTGGCAATCACCTTGGCGAGAGCATCGGCCATGCCTTGACCATGACCTTCTTCCACTTGGGAGATAACATAAGCAACGCCTGCAGGAGTCAAAAGGTGCCCTTGCCGGACCATGTCCAACAGCTCCTTAACCACAGCTTCCGTCATGTCAACCACATCGACACTTCCAGTAATGGTCATTTCTTCCCCCCGCACCACCAGCCGTGCCCCCAAGTGTTTCTCCAACATCTTCAAATGAGCATCTTCCGCCCCCAGCAAGTTCATTGCTTCAGTGGCATCCTGCAAATAGACCTTTGCTTCTTTCGTCAATTTTTCGCCCCCTGGTGCTAAAACTCCTTACACGAATTATTCCTCCGGGTAAACCGCTAAATCCTCATACGACTCTACTTCAATGCGCACGCGCTCACCGTCGGCCTGTGCCAAGACACGAACCTTTTCCTCCAAAATACGGGCTCCCGGGGAAATCGTCTCATGGACTTCCGCCCGTGCCAATTCCTCTGCAGCCTGGCGAGCTTCCATTTCATTTCGTTCAATCTGCTTCTTCTGCAGTTCATTATACTGCACAGATACTATTTCGACAGGAAGCCGCCAATTCCTCCATAAGGTTACCCCATGATATTGAACTTCCTCTTTGACTAAATTAAAAGGCGATTCCGGTGTTGTTACCATTATGACTCGTGCACCGAATTTTATACCCCATCCCTTGGCAACATTTCCGCTCTCAATAATTCGTTCCTCATAATAAGGCACCACAGCTTCGGCACTGTACCAGACCCTCCCACGCACAAAACCTTTAGCAGCGGGAACTATTTCAGGAATATAATCCTTTTGTTGCAGCTGGCGGTCCGTTCGCGGCCTGGCACTGGGATTGTGGATAGCTCTTGGTGCTTGAATCAGGACCTGCCCCGGCTTGACAATTTCCCCTTCATGAACCAGCGGCGTCCCTTGGATGACCATAACCTGCTGAACCAATCCAGCTTTGCTCGCCACCAAATTCCCCGCTTCACCCGGAACCTGGGGGCGGACTTTTTGCACTACTTTAATCTCCACACGAGTGCCATGTTTGCTGATACCGACCCAGGCGGCATCCGGGAATTCCTCAACCAATAGTTTGGAAACTTCATTTAAATCCACTGAATCCTGCCGTGTCCACGTCTTGAGCCCATGTTTTTCGGCGCTGTCAAAAATCTCCTGACTGGAAATCGTCGTATTCCCCGACACGGAAATAGAAAGAATCATCTGGGACAAAATAGCCAGTGCCACACCGATAATCATAATCCCAGCTAATAAGAACTTCCGCCGCCACCAGCGTGCGGCTACAAAAGGCCATCCGTATTTTGCCACGATGCGCACTCGGGTATGAGTCATGCGGGCAGGCCGCTTTAAGCGGCGAAAGTCCTGAATCTTCACTTGGGCTCTTACGCCTTTTTCTGAGCGCTGGGTTTTATAGAATACAATGCCCTGGCGTATTCCCTCATTAATAAATCGAGGCAGCTGATTTCCCCGGGCCACAAAAAGAACACGCCCTTGCAGAAACTCTCGGAACCTAGCAATCATTTGGAGTCCCCTCCTCTATAGTATACAAAAACTCAACCTTTCGCATAGGCTAAAGCTGTAAATTGTCCGACAATCCATAGCTCTGTTGCCAATACTGTCTTAAGCACGAGTTCCTTGCCGGTAATCGTTAACTGGCCTTCCGTTGTATGTAAAAGAATCTCTTCTGGCGTAAATTCAACGATTTCCAAGTAGTTTTCCACAAGAACTTCCTGACGGCCGGTAACAGTAATACGCGGCCCGTTTCCGGCAACATCCGGGGGAAAATCCAGCGCTTCCCCTACATTTTTGGTGAGTTTATCCAACATAAATAACCTCCTCCCTTCTAAAACCATGTTTATGAAGGAAGGAGGTCAAATAGTCCAAGCTTGAAGGACAAAGCAAGCAAAAGATCTTTACGGATTATGTCTGGTTCCACCATCTGTTCACTTTAACTGAAGCAGGACCTTCAGCAGCTGATCCGGTGAAGGGGGGCAGCCCGGAATCTTAATATCCACGGGCAACACTTCTCCCACACCATCATGGGCTGCATAGGCCTCTTTAAACATCCCCCCATCCAGGGCACAATCCCCTACGGCAATGATCCGTTTGGGGTTAGGGGTCCCTTCATAGGTTGCCAGCGCAGCCTGAATCAGATGAGTGGACATAGGGCCGGTGCACATCAAAATATCCGCATGGCGCGGAGAAGCTACAAAATCCAACCCAAAGCGCTGCAAATCATAGATGGGGTTGAGAAGGGCGGACATTTCCCAATCACACCCGTTGCAGGAACCGCAATCCAGGTGCCGGATATGCCAGGATTGACGGAGGGAATGGAGGTGGGCCTCACCCTGCTCCCATCGTTTTTCACTTAACCGTCCCATCTTCAAGCTTCGTTTCAGCAAATTCCACATGAGCCTTTTCCTCCCTTCCTAACGGTCACAGCAGCTGTAGCATAGCTCAAAGCTCTTATTAATCAACGGGAAATCCGGAACAATGTTCCCCAGCACAGCCAAGGGAACCGCAGCCCAATTGGCATAGGAGGCTGAACGAATCCGGCAGCGATAAATCTTTCCTTCATCATCCAGCATCAGCCAGATCACATCCGTTCCCCGGGGAGATTCGGCACAACCCCAGGCGAAAGAATAGGGCTGGGGCGAAAAAGGTTCTGAACCCTTAAGAGCAAAACCGCCCTGCTCCATAGTATCCTGTAAAAAGTCTCCCCCAAAAAGTTCAGCAAGTAAGGCAAAACTTTGTTTCACTTCCCGCACCCGAACCATCAACCGACTCCAGACATCCCCTTCCTGCTCCACCTGAGGCTCCACCTTCAGCTCCCCATACAAAAGATGAGCATGGCGCTCCCGCCAATCCTGGGAGATTCCTGAAGCACGAGCCGCCGGACCGGTAACTCCCAGGTCCAGGGCACTTTGCCTGCTTAGAACTCCGGTGGTTATCGCTCTCTGACGAAACCCGTCATGCTCCAGAATCAGCGGCAGCCACTCTTCAAAATCCTGCTCCAGTTCAGCCAACCGCCCCTGCAGGTATGACCTTTCTTCCTGTTGGAGGATCCTCTTGATCCCGCCGGGGGTGATGTTTCCCCGCAGGAAACGGTGCCCGAACAGCTGATGATTGAGACGCTGGAGCTGCTCTTTATGCTGTAAAGCATTCCCATTACCCAGGGCAAAGCCCACTCCGGCACAGAGGTTGCCAATATCCCCCACGTGATTATAAAGCCTTTCCAGCTCCGCCAGCACAGTCCGCCAGCCCAATATCCAGCGGGGAACCTGCATTCCCTTAAGCTTCTCCACCGCTTCACAATAGGCCAGAGCATGACTGACCGCACACACTCCACACACCCGCTCCACAATTTTTAATCCCTCTTCAAGATCCTTGCCTTCCAGAAGCTTCTCAATCCCTTTGTGAGTATAAAAAAGCTGGGCATCAAGATGAAGAACCGTTTCCCCAATGGTTTGAAAGCGGAAATGACCCGGTTCAATGATCCCGGCATGAATAGGCCCTACCGGAATCTCGAAGGTCCCCTCACCTTCAGCTTCAGTAAATGAAAGGGGCTGAGGATTGAAGGAGACTTCTTTCAGTGCCTCCCCTGGGCATTCGTCGCCTATAGAGGCGGGGGTCTCAGGACGAGGTTTTCGCAAAGGATAAAAGCCTTCAGCCCAGCCTGGATGAAGGACCAGAGGGCGCGGATCAGGATGCCCCTCAGGGTGAAGCCCCAGCAGATCCCTTACCTCACGTTCCGGCCAGTTCAGAGCCGGACAAAGAAGGGTTAAAGAAGGAAAGCTCTTCTCAATTCCCTGTGCCCCTAAAGTAAGGGTGAAATCACCGGGAAAATGGAGGAGCAGATAGATCACAAAACCATGACCTAAGCTGCGTTCATCATTTCCTGTATGGGTCATCAGCAAGGGACGGGTTGGAACCTTCAACCAAAGATGCTCCATGACCTCAGGCAGGCAAGCAGGCTTCAGCCAAACCAGTCCTTCATTTTTTGTCCAGAGACCAAAGGAAAAATCCTCCGGTTGCTTAAGTACCCGCTCTTCAAAATAATTGCGTAAGCTTGCCGAACTCTCCATACTCCCCACCCCTTCCCAGAATCAATTCCACAACCTGATTTAAGGCCTGATTAAGAGGTTCCGGAATGAACACTCCCAAAATCAGGACCAGAATCATGGGAACAGCTAACCAAAGCACTTCCTTGCCTTCTCCCTTATCTTTCAAGCAGCGTTCACCCGGTGTACCAAAAAGCATCCCCAAAAAGTGATAGAGGAACCCCGCAAAAATAACCGCTAAAAATAAAGCCGTTAGAAAACCTAAGATCGGGTGATGATTCTGGAAGAATCCGGCCATGATGCTGATTTCAGAGCGAAAGGTTCCAAAGGGCGGCGTTCCCGTAATGGCCAGCAAACCCATAAAAAGAATCCCACCCGTATAAGGCCATAAGCTCATAACACCTCGAATTTTGGGGATCTGGCGAGTACCCATCATCTGCACCACACGGCCAACAACCACAAAGAGATTTGCCTTTGTCAAAGCATGAAGAATGAGATGAAAACAGGCTCCCCACACAGCAAGAGGAGTGCCCAGTCCAAAGCCCAAAGCGATAATCCCCATATGCTCCACACTGGAGTAAGCCAGGAGGCGTTTAATGTCTTTTTGCAAAAGAATAAAAGCAACCATAGCACCAAGAGAGATAAACCCAAAGACAAGCAGCAGCTTTCCGGAAAAATCCGGGCCCAGACCCGTTTGGCGGACCAGGATATGCCAGCGCAGAATGGCATATAAAGCACAGTTAAGCAAAACCCCGGATAATAAGGCACTGACCGGAGAAGGGGCTTGGCTATGAGCATCCGGCAGCCAGGGATGCATAGGAACAAAGCCAACCTTGGCCCCATACCCGATAAAAGCAAAAATACAACCCAACTTGACTAAGGCCGGATCCAATTGGGCGGCCATCCCTACCAGAAGCCTCCAGTCCAGAGCAGCCAGGCTATAGCCATTGATCCGCCCTGATGCTGCATAGAGAATCATCGTCCCCAACAAAGCAAAGCTGATGCCTACCGTGCAAAGAACGATATATTTCCAGGCGGCTTCAACAGCGGTTTTTTGCCGATAAAAGCCCACCAGGAGAGCCGTCGCCAAAGTCGTTCCTTCTATGCCTACCCACAAGAGTCCCAAGTTCGGAGTACTGACCACCCAAAGCATGGTACCGATAAACATCCAGACCCAGAAGTAATACCGGGGCAGCCGGCTTTGGGGGACCTTCCCTGCTGCTACCTCATGCTCCATATAAGAAAAGGAATACACAATCACATAAGCGGCAATCACCACAATCACACCGAGAAGCAAGGCACTCAAAGCATCCCAGAAAAAAAATCCTCCCCAAATGCTTTGCGGGCCCTGGCAGAACACCCGCAGAATCATTTCCCCAGCCAGGCCAAGCAGGGCTATGAGCGCCAAACTATTGAACAGCCTCAATGCCCGGCTGCTTGTGGAGATCAACATACAAAAAGCTGCCACAATGGCAACAACTATAAACATTCAGCTTTCCTACCCTTTCAAAGAATTAAGCCGCTCAACATTCAGCGAATCAAACTTCAGAATCATCCGCTGGGCCAGGACCCCTAAAATCAAAACCCCGATCAAAGCATCGAAGATCACCCCTACTTCCACTAAAAGAGGCATACCGCTGGTGAGCAGGAAACCCGCTAAGAAGATTCCATTATCAATCAAGAGGATTCCCACCACTTGAACCAAGGCTACTTTGCGAATCACCATAAGCAACAGCCCATAAAAAAGCAAGGCAAAAGCAATCGCCAAACCATTACGCAGTGCAGGCTCCACTAAGGAGAGCAGCGGTTGAGTTATGGCATAGGCCAGGATGGTTAAGGCCGCTGCCGCCACCAGGGAAGAGGTTCGGTGAAGAAAGACTTCTCCTACCCATTGAGTGTGGGATAGATCGGCGGTACGTTTTAGCACCCAAGGAATCACTCCTCCCTTGACCAATAAAGAGAGGAGAGCAATGGCAAGGATCTCCCACTCGGATTCTTTTACTCCTTCCAGGAAAATCAGCGCTGAGAGAAATACTGCCTGCCAAGTCCAACCCATCAGCGCTTTCTTCAGTTTGACACAACCGACTATATAGAGACCGAGGGCTAAAAGAGCAAAGAGCACCAGCTGTTGAAGATTTTCCAACGTTCCTTCCACGTCATATCCCCCCTTTCGTAATCCAAAGAGTTAATAGAGCCAAGACAGCCGCGGCCAAACCCATAGCCAGGACATTGGGAATCCGAAAAAGTCTGACTTTAACATTGATGCTCTCCAGGGTAGCAAAGAAGGTACCCAGTAAAGCGAGGAAACCGATCTGGAGAATTCCGTGGCTAAGCAACATCCCAAAAGGAATTCCCCCGCTCCAGCTGTTCATAACCTGGATATTCACAGGTAAAATCAAGAAAGTCAGAAGTTGCAGCAAAAGCAATTGCTTCAATTGTTCCGCCCACGTCAGAAAACCTAAAGAGGGACCCGAGTAATCCAAGAGCATTCCTTCATGAATCATCGTCAACTCCAGATGGGTGTCGGGGTTATCGACCGGAATCCTCCCCAGCTCGGCGATGGCGATAACAAAAAGAGCGAACAAGGCAAGAACCCGGGGAGTTTCAAAGATGGATAGGCCTTGCAGCGCAGCGCTCATTCCCATGAGCGAAGTCGTCTCTGTCATCAGGGCCAGGACGGCCAGACTCAGAATAAATCCAGGTTCCACTAAAGCTGCTACGAAAACCTCACGACTGCTTCCCATACCACCAAAGGTTCCCCCCGCATCCAGGCCGGCAAGAGCCAGAAAGAACCGGGCCAGACCAAGGCTTGCCGCCAGCCAAAACATGGAACCCAAGGAGTGGATGGGTGCCCATCCCCAGGGACCGGGAACAACACAACTGGCAAGGATCGTACTTCCTAAAACAAGTGAAGGCGTAACCAGGAAGATCCAGGAAGCATGCTCTGAGACAACCTCCTCTTTCCTCATGTACTTCCAAAGATCCCGGTAAGGCTGGAAGAGGGACGGTCCCTGGCGCATCTGCCAAAAGGCTTTTACTTTCTTTATCCAGCCTTGCAGCAAAGGCGCAGCCAGCAAAAATATCAACAAGTGCAGCAAAGAAAAGAAGATTATTCCACCATTCCATTCTCCAAAATTCAACATCCGCTTTCCCCCTTACATAGTCCAAATCAACACAACCACTAAGGTGATCAGCATATACGCTAAATAGGTGTGAATACTGCCGGTTTGCAGGATGCGAATTCGTTCCGCACACTGCAAAAGCAACTTCATGGCAGGCCGATAGAACACTTCCTCCGTCATCTCGCGGGTTCGGCCACGATAGTGCAGGGACTGTAACACATAGGGGGTTTCCCCAAACTTTTTATCAATGATGGGGCGAAAGGCCAAAACCTTTTTCATGACTATCCGCAAAGGCATAGTTATCCCTAAGCCCGTGTATTGCATACGAGGGGTTAAAGGCATACCACAATTCCAGGTCCCTGCTACCCTCTTGCGCTTTCTTGCGGATAACTGATAGAGTGTTACGGAAAAAAGGCCTAAAAGCAAGATGTAAGGGGTGATCAGGTTAAAGAAATCTGCCCAAAGCGGCAGAGCTAAACCGGCGGTGAGTGGAGAATCGCTTGTGTCTTTTAACACGTAAATGGGAACACTGATTAGTTTCCAAAGGCCTTGAGGATACAGCGTTGCCAGGAGGGTCAACATCATGGCTACTCCCATAGATACCGTCTGAAGCCAAGGCAGCTCCTGGGCATTTGCAGCATTTGCCGACCGAGCCTGTCCCAGGAAGGCTCCGGCAAACCACTTCACCATCGTTGCCAGGGCTAAGGCAGAAATAAACGCCAACGCCGCCAGACTTAAGGGCAGGGCCAGCTTGAACAATCCCCCTTCCACTTGAACGGAAGTTTTCCATAAGGCGTGAAATAACAACCATTCACCCCAAAAACCTCCCAAGGGTGGAAGTGCGGAAAGCCCCACAGCGCCAACCATTGCCCACAAGCCCGTCCTGGGCATTCTCTTAAGTAAACCGCCCATATGGTCAAGTTTTTTTGTATGTGTTGCCTGGATGATATTTCCCGCGGCCATAAACAAGCCCGACTTAAAAAGGAGGTGATGAATCCCATGCCAGAAGAAGGCTGCCAAGGCAAGGACCACCAGGTCCGAATAGCCCAGGGTCCGGGCAATCATGGCCGTCCCTAAAGCCATCGTAAGAATACCCATATTCTCTACTGTAGAATAAGCCAGCAGACGCTTTACGTCCTGTTCTACACAGGCATAGAGAATTCCGATAAAAGCAGAGAGCACTCCGAGTGCCAGCATTAACCCGCCCCACCATAGCTCCATGGGTGCCAGGGTCAACCACACCCATCTCATCATCATATAGAGAGCAATTTTGACCATCACCCCGGACATTAATGCGGACACTGGAGAAGGGGCAACGGGATGAGCATAGGGCAGCCAGATATGAAAAGGCACCAATCCTGCCTTCGTGCCAAAACCAATCAGAAAGCAGAGAAAAAGACCGTTCTTTTCCCCCAGACTTAGAGTCGGGGTTATGGCAGCCCAATCCCCATAGAGAAAACTTCCGGCCTTACTGTAAAGAAACAGGACCGCCGCAATCAAAAAAACTGTTCCCACATGGGTCATGACAAAATAAATGAACGCCGCTGTGCGATTGGAACTCTCTTCGTGTTCATATATTACCAGCAAGAAGGAAAAAAGGGACATGAGTTCCCAAAGAAAAAGAAAATAGAAGCCATTATTGACGATTAAAACCCCAGCCATACTCACCAGAAAAGCTGCCCAGGATAAGGAAAAGGAGAGGAGAGAACGCTTCCCCTCATACTCTTTCATATAGCCCAGACCATAGAGAGATGCAATACCCTGCCCAAGCAAGAGCACTAAAAGGAAAAAGGCTGTCAATCCATCGAAAGAAAAGCCATCCCCATGCCATTGACCTGAAAAGTTGTCCATATGGAAATTCCAACCCAGAAAGAGAATACCAAAGACTGCTATCATCAAGGATAGACCCATGGTTCCTACCCGAATACCCCGCTCTATGTTTACCATCACAACCTCATTCCTTCCAGCATAAAAATAATTGTACTACAACACAAACAACTTCTAAGGTTGGACAAGTTGCCTATAAGTAATTGTTATATAACACGCACCTCCTAATCTTACCCCTTTTCCATCTCAACACACAAGTAGCGAAAGCTTGCATTTTCCTGCTTATTCCCCCTGATCCATAGCTCCTGCGTAATTGAGCCGTCATTCCACTCCCTAGCCTTCTAAATCAAGCTTAAACCCGCAAATTCATTTTATTGCGCAAAAAGACACACCCGAAAACGTGGGTGTGTTTTCTGCCTATTCAGATGACTCATTAATACCGGGCAAAGAGCTCTGCCATTACCTGGTGTCCCGCCAGATTAGGATGGATATGGTCGGAGCTGAGAAGCAGCATTTCCTGGCCGCTAAATGCCTTGGCAACCGGCACCACGATTCCTCCGTATTGTCTGGCCATTTGCGTGACACTATGATTGGCATGTTTGAGCAAAGTATAAGCAAAAAGATTGGTTTGCTTATCCATAGGGGGTAAGGGATTATAGATACTGGCTATCTTGAGCACGGTTAATGAATTAACCCTTCTTATCTTATCCCCCAATAACATAAGATTTTGTTGGAAATCCCGCAAAGTCAGCTCAGGGTTGACCCATTGGCCTAAAGCTAAACCCTTGCCGAGGGCGAGCAGATCGTTTGAGCCAATGGTCACCGTAATGACTCTGGCCTGCATAATTAAACGCTGTACGTGGGGCTGTTCGACCATATCAACCAGTTGGCTGCTTGTCAGACCATTAACCCCCAGATTCTCATAGCCTAGATTCGGAAAACAGGACAGCAAGGTTGAATAATACAGGGTAGCAAACGAACGATTGAGCCCCACCCCATAACCTGTCGTTAATGAATCACCTAAGGCCAGATAGATACCATGCATAGGGCTTGCTACCACCTTTCAATGTGCTCCTTACATAAATTATGCACCAAGCACCCGATGTGGTAATCAATTACTCCTGAGCCACGTTCACCCAATCTGTTGCCACAAGCTCTGCCAATTCCGCGACGGTCAGCTTTACAGCCGCATCAGGAGCGCCTGCAGCCGGATAGACTACAGCGTACTCCTTTAATGATTGATCCAAATAAACGGGAATTTCCTGTCTTAAGCCAAAAGGACAGACCCCTCCCACCGGATGCCCGGTCATCGCCAATACCTGCTCAACCGCAGGCATTTTGGGCTTCCCTTTGAAGATATCCTTAAACTTCCGGTTATCCAGCCTCTTATCCCCGGCCATAAGCACCATGACAAAATCATCATGAACCTGCAGCAGGAGAGATTTGGCAATTTCCCCCGGGGTAACACCCAAGGATTCGGCAGCTTTCACAACAGTACTGATATCTTTAAATTTCAGAATAGGTACTTCCATTTCTTTACTATGAAAAAATTCCTTCACCGTTTCGATTGACATAATGACCTCCTTAACATGTTAAAAGCCTGATTGCTAAACTATGCAATCAGGCTTTTAGTGAGCTAAGATCCTAGAAGTTCACGCACGATCTGGTTAACCAGTTTGCCGTCAGCGCGTCCTTTTGTCTTCGGAGTAATTTTGCCCATGACTTTCCCCAAGTCTTTCGGTCCTTGAGCACCGACTTCGGTAATCGTCTCTTGGGCTAACTGACGTATCTCCCCTTCAGAAAGCTGCTGAGGAAGGTATTCCATGAGAACGGAGATTTCCTTTTCCAGGGCTTTCACTGTATCGGGGCGATTCGCCTTAGAAAACTCTTCGATCGAATCACGACGCATTTTAACTTCTTTAGCTAAGACTTCGATGACTTGCTCATCGTTAAATTCAACTTGCTTATCTATTTCAGCATTTTTAATGGCGGCCCGAGCCATGCGGATGACGGAAAGTCTGACCTTCCCCTCCTCTTTGGCCTTCATGGCAACCTTCATATCCTCAACGAGGCGTTCTTTCAGAGACAATTCAGTGCAACTCCTTATTTGAACTTACGTTTACGCGCAGCTTCGGATTTTTTCTTCCGCTTAACACTAGGCTTTTCATAATGCTCATGTTTACGAGCCTCTGATAATACGCCTGCACGCTGACAAGTACGCTTGAACCGGCGGAGTGCGCTATCCAGGGATTCGTTTTTACCGACTTTAATTTCGCTCATTATCTTATCCCTCCCTCCACTGGATCATGTACAGATATACTAGATAATTATACTGGATGAGATGGAGTGCGTCAAGTTCTGAAAGCTTCTCAACAGATTTTTACACCCAAAGGCTGTCCGCCAATCACGTGGAAATGCAAATGCTTCACCACCTGACCTCCATCGTCACCACAATTGTTGACCACACGATAACCTGAATCAGCGATACCCAACTCTTGAGCCAGTTTTTTAGCCACTATCAAAATGTGCCCTAACCAAGCTTCATCCGTGACATCGATGTCATTGAGGCTTTCCCTATGTTTTTTGGGAACCACAAGCAGATGTACCGGGGCTACAGGATTAATATCCTTAAAAGCCAACACATGCTCATCCTCGAAAATAACCTGACTGGGAATTTCTTTATTGATTATTTTGCAAAAGATGCATTCCGACATAAAAACCCTCCCTCTATGTTATATGCAAAAAGCTCACTGTTCGCTAATCTTCAGAGAAACTTGAAGCCCAATGAATAGGATGGATGAGAAAATAAAACGGTCCTTTATTATCCTCTAACTGCGGATAGGGAAACGGTTCCCAGATGCCGCCCACATCACTGGCATAAGTGAACTTTTCTATGATCGCTCCATAAGCTGTGCCGATGATGCCATAGTCCAAAGGATTTTCTCCTTCCATAACTGCCTGAAAATTGGTAAGTTTCAGCTGCCTGTTCTCTTCCGCTCCATGGGAGGCGATGGTATAGATATCCCCATAGAGTCGTTCGAATTCAGCTATTTCAAATTTCAGGCGTCTCCTCAGCTCCTGCCGGACAGCGGGAGTTACTTCATCGGCTGATTTTAAGCCCATCTCCTGGGCGTAGAAAGCCAACGTCTCATAGTGCAGCCCCACTTCATGCCCCATGGCCTTCACTTTCCGGATCACTTCCGGATCAGCAGTGCGCCACCGGAAATAGTAGGTGCTTTTGACTCCCCGGGTCTGTTCTATTTCTGCCATTTTTAAGGCATAATCCGCCACTTCATCCACATCATGCCTTAGGATAAGGGTTTTATCCGTTATGGGAACATGGTTATAGTAATCCATTACTCTTATGGGGGTATAACCGAGACGAAGAATCTCGTCCAGGTAATCCTGATAATGATGTTCATCCACTGGCAAGGTGACCTGTTTATCCTTAGGATACTCGTTGGTCAGCTTCAGATGCCGGATCGAGCCCATATATCCGGGAGGTTTAGCTACAATTTCATATTTACCGGGAAAAAGACGCTTATTCAAGGGCGATTTCCCCACATAACTGCCATTGATATAGATGGGTATTTTCCGAATCCGGTCAGTATCGATATGAAGCTTTATACTGTCCCCAGTCTTTTCGATGGTCATTTCGCCCTTGGCTTTATTCCAGGTTGCAACTTTCCCTCCAGATTCAACCATAGTTACGAAAGGGGGAATGGTGTGCCGGTTGAATACCAGATGGGGCGCGGGAAAGGTCACTGGAGGCATCATCAAAAAAGCGCCCAAGCCCAGTAAGATAACGAGAACTAATAGAAAACCTGTAATTTTCCACCGTCTTGCCTTAAAAAACCGTTCTTTTGAAAAAGGGCTGTCTTTTTTCATGTGGTTTTCCCCCCAAAAACTTGGCTAACCCTATAAAGTTATCCATTAAGCCGCACATGGTTTTTTTCCAGTACGCACTCTACCAATTCGCCGCCTTCCCAGGGTTTTCCTTCACGGGGAGGCAAGTGCACTTGAATATAGTTCCCCGTATGGCCTGCAGCTACTCCTTCCGGACTGACCCGCTCGATCAAGACTTCCACCCTCTGCCCGATAAATCTGCGGACATAGTCTTCCTGGCTCTTCCTGGCCACTTCCAGGAGAGCTTTGACACGTACCTCTTTGATTTTATTGGGGATCTGCTCAGGATACTTGGCAGCGGGAGTTCCTTCGCGCTTGGAATAAGGAAAGACATGAATTCCGGAAAAGCCGCAGGAACGAACTGTCTCCAGCGTCTCCTGAAAATTTTGCTCCGTCTCCCCCGGAAAACCTACGATCACGTCCGTGGTAATGGCAATCCCCGGCTGTAGACTCGTTAAGCGTTGCATGAGCTCTTTGAACGCCTTTACGGTATAAGGTCTTTTCATGCGAGTTAAAATGGCATCACTGCCACATTGCAAAGGAATATGAAGGTGGGGGCAGACCGCAGGATAATTGATGATCACATCGATCAGCTCAGGGATAAATTCCATAGGTTCAATAGAACTCAAGCGCAAACGGTGCAGCCCTTTAATCTGAGCAAGCACCTTGACCAGCCGGGCCAAATCCCAATCCTCTCCCAGATCCTCTCCATAAGATCCTGTATGGATTCCTGTTAATACGATCTCCTTATAACCCGCTGCAACCAGCTTTTCCGCCTCCGTGACGGCATTCTCAGGAATTCTGCTTCTAACCGGTCCCCGGGCATAAGGGATAATACAATAGGTGCAAAATTGATTACACCCCTCCTGTATTTTTAACGTCGCCCTTGTCCGGCTTTCCTCTTCGATCAAAGGCAGTTCTTCAAAGGTTTTTGCATCCCAGATGGCACGAACACTGCTCTTCGGCTGCTGGTCCTGCTTCACTTGGTCGATCAGCTCCAGGATTTTTCCCCGATCCTGAGTTCCCAGGACCAGGTCAACCCCTTCAATTTCGAGAATCTCTCCCGGAGCGGTCTGCGCATAACACCCCATAACCACCACGAAAGCATCAGGATGAGCCTTGACCATACGCCGGATGGTTTGCCGGGACTTAGCATCTCCTGTATTGGTCACGGTGCATGTATTGACCACCACCACATCCGCCTTCTCCGTGGAAGACACCACATGATAGCCATTATTTCGAAACAGCTGCCCTAAGGCCTCACTCTCGGTCTGATTCACTTTGCACCCAAGGGTAACAAAACACACCGACGCTGGATTTTTTTGCTGTAATGTACTCATAGTCACCCCCGCAGGTCATTGTATTCAGCCCAAATCACCATAATGCCCTAACACCAAGGCCAAAGAGGCAAGGGCCGCCGTCTCTGCCCGGAGGATACGCGGGCCCAGGGAGATGCTTTGGGCTTTGAGATGTTCCTGAGCCCAAAGAACCTCCCCTTCCTCGAAGCCCCCTTCCGGGCCGATAATCAGTGCGATCGGCTCTTGTGAGCTGAAGTCCTTCAGCACCGAGGAGAGGGTCCTGGTTTTCTCGTTTTCATAAGGAATAAGCCACTGGGTAGTTAACGGAAGCAGAGCCTTTAGCCCCTGCCAATCTGTTACAGAAAAAATCTGCGGTTCCCGGACCCGGTGGGATTGCTTAGCCGCCTCACCGGAGATTTTTTGCCAGCGTTCCACCCGGTCTGCAGCTTTGCTCCCTTCCAGCTTCATCACGGCCCGTTTGGTGCGCAGGGGGATTAAACCCGCCATTCCCAATTCCGTTCCCTTTTGGATGACCCACTCCATCTTTTCCCCTTTCGAGAGGCCGGCTGCCAGATAGATCCGGGTAACGGCTTCTACTTCCGGGTAATCCTGCTCCAGGATGCCGCAGGTTACGCTTTGGTCTTCTATTTTATTAACGACTGCCTTGTACTCCGCCCCTGTGTTGTCAAAGCCGATGATCCGGTCACCCACCGCAAGACGCAGGACCCGGACAAGATGGTCTCTTTCCGGTCCCTTAAGCCAGAAGACATGGCTCCCCAGTTCGGAGATTTTAAAGCGATGCACGTTGCCACCTCGCCCGCAAGAGGACCCAGCCTGAATCTTCCTTCTTCTCCTGGACTTCCAACCCATGCTCGCCCAATCCTGCTTCCACATCGCAAGAACGGTGTCCGATAATCCCCGAAGCGAGGAATTCTCCATCCTCTTTCATGATGCGCTTTAAGTCAGGGATCAGCATCAGAATGACATCGGCAATGATATTGGCTACTACTAAATCAGCCTGTCCCTGCAATACTGTTCCTAAATCTCCTTGCCGGACACTGATCCGGTCAGCTACCTGATTGAGCTCCACGTTCTCCTGGGCTACTTTTACGGCAACGGAGTCCAAATCGATGGCCTCTACTTGAGCGCCTAATTTTGCTGCGGCAATAGCCAGAATCCCTGAGCCTGTTCCCAAATCAAAGACCCGCATATCCGGCTTCACCGTCTCCTCCAGGGTCTCCAAACACAAGGAGGTGGTGGCATGAGTTCCCGTACCAAAAGCCATTCCGGGATCCAGCTCCAGGATAATATCCTCAGGCTGAGGGGTTACCTCTTCCCAAGAGGGCTTGATCAAAAAACGCCGGCCAACCCGCACGGGCTTAAAATAAGCTTTCCAAGAGGTGGCCCAGTCTTCTTCCTGCACAGTCAGGCCTTTCACTTGGAGAACCCACTCCGGAAAGCGCTGAAGCAATTCCTTCAGCCCTTCGTCAAGCTGACGGAGCTTGGGCTGGAGTTCGTGATCTTCACAGATATATCCTTTGACCACAGAAGTTCCGGTCAAGGCAATCTCCCCAAAATCATGGTAATCCCAATTCCCGGATTCCACATAACTTTGGAGAAGCTCCGGATCTTCCACACTCACCCCAGGGCAGCCCAGTTGATAAAAAAGATCGGCAACAGCTTCTTCTCCTGCCGATGAAACAGTTACCGCAATTTCACGCCAATTCATGCTTAGCTCCTTTTGAATCACTATAGATCGATAGCGTCCCGGATATTTTCTTTGACCTTCTCGAAGAAGGATTTTTTGCCCATCTGCTGCTGGTCGCTGGTGACTTCCCCGAACTCACGCAGCAACTCCTTTTGGCGATCGGTGAGTTTAGTCGGAGTAGCCACGACCACTCTCACATGCTGATCCCCTCTCCCGTTGCCACGGCGGTAAGGAATGCCATGACCCCTCAGCCGGAACACCGTAGCGGTCTGGGTGCCTTCGGGTATCTTCATTTTGACTTTGCCATCCAAGGTCGGAACATCGATCTCCGACCCAAGGGCGGCCTGTACAAAGGTTATGGGCATCTCGCAGTAGACGTCGTTCCCTTCTCTTTCAAAGAATTTATGGGGTTTCACATTGAGAACCACATAAAGGTCTCCTGATGGGCCTCCCCGCAACCCCGCCTCCCCATTGCCGCTGAAACGAAGGTTAAGACCATCCTCTGATCCTGGGGGGACAGTGACTTTAATGGTTTTGACTTTCCGGGTTGTTCCCTTGCCACTGCATTCCTTACACGGAGAAGATATAAATTGACCTGAGCCATTGCAGGCGGGGCAAGTTCTTGCTGTTTGAATCGCACCAAAGGGAGTCCGTTGGGTAGCTTTAATCTGCCCTGTTCCGTGACATTGTGAACAGGTGGTAGGATGAGTGCCGGGGGCTGAACCGGAGCCATGGCATTCCGTACAGGTCTCTTGACGTGGAACCTGAATCTCTTTCTCGGTACCAAAGGCAGCCTCTTCGAAAGTAATGGTTAAGTCATAGCGAAGGTCATTTCCCCGAGTGGGACCCTGCCGCCGCTGACCACCGCCACCGCCGCCGCCAAAAAACATATCGAAGATATCCCCAAAGCCGCCGAAATCTCCGCCAAAACCCTGTTGGTTGGGATCGAAGGCGGAATGGCCCATTTGATCGTAGCGGGCACGTTTTTCAGTATCGCTTAAAACATCATAGGCTTCAGTTGCCTCTTTGAATTTTTCTTCCGCTTCTTTATCTCCTGGGTTCACATCAGGATGATATTGGCGGGCCAGTTTTCGATAGGCCTTTTTGATTTCTTGTTCGTCTGAGCTTTTAGAGACACCGAGTACTTCATAATAATCCCGTTTCATGTTATTCCTCCATCACTCCTGATTCTCCCTCCTGAAGCCTTATCAGCCTTCAGCACATGATGATTGGGCACAGGGGAAAACCCCTGTACCCAATTCTTTCCTTCACTCCGATTATTTTTGATCCTTATCTACTTCAGTATATTCGGCATCCACCACATTGTCATCCGCTTGGGCGCTGCCTGCTCCGGGGTCTGCTCCCATGTCCGGTCCCGGTGCTGCTCCGCCGGTTTGCTGATACATCTTCTCGATGATGGGATAGAGGACCTTGGTTACCCCTTCGGTCTTTTCTTTGATCAGCTCGATATTTTCCCCAGCAGCTGCGGTCTTTAATTCTTCAAGGGCTTTCTTGATAGGCTCTGCTTCATTGTCGGGGATCTTGCCTTCAAAATCCTTCAGGGTCTTTTCAGTTTGGTAGACCATAGAGTCTGCCTGGTTCTTGGCGTCAATCAATTCTTTGCGCTTTTTATCTTCATCGGCATGAGCTTCAGCATCTTTTTTCATTTTCTCGATTTCTTCCTGGCTTAAGCCTGTGGAAGCGGTAATGGTAACCTTTTGTTCATTACCTGTCGCCATATCCTTAGCGGAAACATGGACGATACCATTGGCATCAATATCGAATTTAACTTCGATTTGAGGGATACCACGGGGAGCGGGGGGGATTCCGGAAAGTTGGAACCGGCCTAAGGTTTTGTTATAGGCTGCCATTTCACGCTCTCCTTGGAGGACGTGGATATCCACAGAAGTTTGGCTGTCTGCTGCAGTAGAGAAAACCTGACTCTTCGTGGTGGGAACGGTGGTATTGCGATCGATAATCCGGGTAAAGACACCACCCAGGGTTTCAATACCCAAGGACAGAGGAGTAACGTCCACAAGGATGATATCCTTCACTTCCCCAGCCAGAACTCCGCCTTGAATGGCAGCACCCAGGGCTACTACTTCATCCGGATTGACACCTTTATGGGGCTCCTTGCCGCTCAGCTTTTTGATAGCTTCCTGTACGGCAGGAATCCGGGTCGATCCACCTACAAGAATGACTTGATTCACTTCGTTCCAAGAGAGTTTAGCATCGGCTAAAGCCTGACGGGTAGGTCCAAGGGTAGCCTCAACCAAATCCGCAGTCAATTCCTCAAATTTAGCCCGTGTAATATTCATATCCAAGTGAGCCGGCCCTTCGCCAGTCATGGTGATAAAGGGCAGGTTCACATTGGTGGTGCTCACTCCGGAAAGCTCCACTTTGGCTTTCTCAGCTGCTTCTTTCAAGCGTTGGAGAGCAACACGGTCTTTAGCCAAATCCACACCTTGATCTTTTTTAAACTCAGCTACCATATAGTCAATCAGGCGTTGGTCAAAATCGTCCCCGCCCAGCTTATTGTTCCCGCTGGTGGCTTTAACCTCAACCATACCCTGGGAAAGCTCCAGGAGGGATACGTCGAAGGTTCCTCCGCCTAAGTCAAAGACCAGAACGGTTTGATCCTCTTGTTTGTCTAAACCATAGGCCAAAGCCGCCGCCGTAGGCTCATTGATAATCCGCTTAACTTCCAGACCAGCAATGGTTCCGGCATCTTTAGTTGCTTGCCGTTGGGCATCGGTGAAATAAGCCGGTACGGTAATGACGGCCTCAGTGACCGTCTGTCCCAGATAAGCTTCAGCGTCTGCTCTCAGTTTTTGCAGAATCATTGCCGAAATCTCCTGGGGAGAATAGCTTTTATCATCAATGTTCACTTTATAATCTGTTCCCATATGTCTCTTAATGGAGAGCACTGTTTTATCCGGATTAGAAACCGCCTGACGTTTAGCCACTTGACCGGCCAAGCGTTCACCGGTCTTGGAAAAACCAACCACAGAAGGAGTCGTCCGATTCCCTTCCGCATTGGTGATAACGACAGCCTCGCCGCCTTCCATAACTGCCACACAAGAGTTGGTGGTTCCTAAGTCAATGCCAATCACTTTACCCATGTTCACTATTTCCTCCTTATCGCACCTAGCGGGATACTTTGACCATGCTAGGACGTATTACTTTTTCTTTAAGATAATAACCTTTTTGAAGCTCCTCCACAACGGTGCTCTCCGGGTAGTCCTCTGAGTCCACTTGGAGGACGGCTTCATGTAGGTTGGGATCGAAGGGCTGCCCCACAGCCTCAATAGTGGCCAATCCTTCTTTGGCAAGAATACCTTGCATTTGTTTTAAAATCATCTCTACTCCTTGGGAAAAGGACTTCATATCTTGAGTGGTTTTGGAGGCTTCCACCGCCCGTTCAAAATTGTCCAATACAGGCAATAGCCCTTCTACAATACGTTCAGAGGCATATTTGGCGAAATCCTCTTTCTCCTTTTGGGTCCGTTTGCGATAGTTGTCAAACTCAGCCTGTAAGCGCTGGAGATGAGTATAGTACTCCTCTGCTTGGTTCTTGGTCTGGTCAAGTTCTGCCTGAAGGGTAAGCATTTTTTCTTCTAAAGAAATATCCTGCTCCGGAGAAGCTTCATTCCCCATTTCTTCCTCTTGGACAGCTTCGTCAAGAATCTCTTCCATCGTATCGTTTTCCCATTCGGTCTGACCCGATGGGGGGGTTTTCCCGCCCCAGTTCACCATTATTGAAACCACCTCTCCTAATTCCTTCGTCGCACAGTAAGAAGCTCAGTGAGCGTTCTTGTCATGTAATCCACCATGGACATAGCCTTCCCATAATCCATACGGGTAGGTCCAATCAAGCCGATCGTTCCCAAAGGTTCTCCATCAATCCAATAGGTCCCGGTAATAATACTGCAGTCCCGAAGTTCCTTCAGTTTATTTTCCCCACCGATGGTCACTGCCAAACCTTCTTTCTGAGAATGCAATACTTTGATGATCTGGGCTCCCTCTTCGAATATCTGGAAGAGGTTTCTGATCTTTTCCACATCCCGGAATTCAGGTTGGTTCAACATATTCAGGGTTCCACCCAGGTAGACTTTACTGGATTCTTCAGGGCTATTGCTCAGAACGGCGGAAAGAAGCTCTAGGGCATTGTCAATCAGGAAGCGTTGACGAGTCAGTTCGCTGTATATCTCATGAAGCATATCCCGTTTCACTTCTTCCATAGAATGCCCACGCATCTTATGGTTAAATACGTTGGCAATTCTCTGAAGCTCCTCGGCTGTTACATTTTCCCCAATCTCGACAATCTGATTCTCCACCACGCCATTTTCCTTGACGACCACCATGATGGCTTTGCCGGGTTCATACGGCAGAAAGTGCATCTGATTAAAGGCGCTCTTTCCCTTGTCCGGCCCGATGACGATACTGGTCAAATGGGTAAGTTCAGAAAGAAGCTTGCTGGAATGAGCAATGACTGTCTGAATCTCCGCAATTCTTTTCGTGGTCTCTTTTTCAATAACATCCTTGACGTCATCGGCAATACTGGATTTCTCCAGGAGACAGTCCACATAATACCGATAACCCGCATCCGAAGGAATGCGGCCTGCTGAAGTATGGGGCTGCTCAATGAGGCCCAACTCTTCCATATCGGACATTTCGTTACGAATGGTGGCCGGCGAGATGCCTAAATCAAATTTCCGGGCGATGGTCCGTGAACCGACAGGCTCAGCAGTACTGATATAATCCTGTACGATAGCCCGCAGGATCTTCTTTTTTCGCTCGTCCATCTGCATACACATAACCGCCTTTCCACCCTCGTTTTCCCCTTGTTAGCACTCGACCTTAATGAGTGCTAACGATTTATGATATAATAGTACCTCTCACTATTTATATTGTCAAGTATCAGACAAGGTAAAAAAATGGTTTGGAAGGATTATACAATGAGGCTTTGCTGAAATTTCAATGGCAAAACTTCGATAACCGAAGAAATTGAATTTGAATTCAATTTCTTCGGTTATCGAAACAAAAGACTGAGGGTTTCATGTGTATTTCCCGCATAGAGAAATTTACCCTGAGACTTACGCTCCCTGACGAAACAAGTTCAGCAAAAAACTATCTTCACTCGCTTAGTATTCCTTTAACGATCAGTCTGTGGGTTGGGTTGATCATGGGGTGGCAGGTAATGAGGGTTATTTCTCTGATATCCTTATTGCTGTTAAGCACGTGGATTTCCGTAGAGTCAACATATAATTTTTGGGTTACTTTGTAGGTATAGGTGTTCTTCTCATCGGTAACTTCCAACCGGTCCCCTACATTTATTTCATCTAACCTGTTGAATTGCCGGCCGTAGGTGTGGCTTCTATGGCCGGCTATGGCGTAGTTGCCCGGCTCACCCATTTTTCCGGTATTCTCCAGATGAGCTACCGATATATCCAGGTTCGCTTCGGTTACACCTTTGAGGATGGGTAACTCAAGGCTGATCTTCTCTGCCTTGAGCATTCCTTCCATCGTGTTTTGTATATAGCCTTGTCTGGATTTTTCTTCCAGAGCGACGTGCTCTTCCGGCAACTCTTCCGCCGGGCTGCTTTCTTCAGTATCCTGATCAGGAGCCGGGGAGAGCGAGAGAATCTCTTCCTCAGGGTCAGCGGATCGTTCTCCTTGATCCACAGCGGCAAGGGCTGCCTGCCATTCGCTGACCAGCTTTTTCTGCAAATAGGTGCTGCGCATTTCCGTCGCCTTGGGATAGGCCAGCAGGGCGATACCGACTACTATGAAAATGATGGAGATAATTTTCTTCGACATTTTTCTACCTACCTAAAATTTTGTGAAAAGAGGCAGAGTATCTGCTCCGCCTCTTAACCATCTATATCGTTCTTCTTCTCCCTAAATAAAGCCCCAGGGCAATGAACAGCATTCCCAGCATGTAATATCCTGAATTGCCGTTTTCACCGGTCTTCGGCAAGGTCCCTTTGCCGTCCACCGGGGTTTCGTCTGTACCTTGATTACCCCCTGCTGCCGGTGTCCCTGCCTCCTGTCTGTCTGACGGGTCGGTGGATGTTTGCAGATTTGCAGGATGCTGTGTTTCTACCGGTTTTTGGGTATCTATCGGCTTTTCAGAAATTTCCGGTGTGCCGGTTCCCGGGGTAGTTGGTGTTGGCCCGGGCACTGCCGGTTTTGTGTTTTCACCAGGGTCGGTCGGTGTTGGCGTAATATCTCCGCCGCCACTGCCACTGTCACTGTCGTCACTGCTGTCACTGTCGCCATCGCCACCGGAATCAAGGGGCTTCATGGCGAAATCATACTTGACTACATCAAAGTCAACCGAAATCGTGGGGCTGGTATACGTGTTATAACCGGTCTTGGTGCCTTTGATATAATAATCTGTTTCGGGGAAGACCATCCAGGCGTAGTTGCCATGGTCTTTGACACTTGGGTGATCATTAAATACGGTTGTAGAGGTACTCAGCTGGGGATTTTCATTCTCGTTGGGCGCAAAGCCCGGCAGTATGGGCAGAATTACCTTGGTATGAGGTGTTCTCCCCTTAGCCTTGTTTCGGGGAGTATCTGCGTAAAATAATTCTACGTCCACATCTTTCAAGATCTTACCGGTCTCACTGTCAGTAATTGTACCGTAGGGGTCGATCAGCTCTTCGTGAATGCTGATCTGCCCGTCAGTATTAAGCTGAACGACGATTTTACCCATGATCAGCTCTTGGCCCTCTACTTCCATGGTCATCACAAATTCATAAGTTTGACCTTTGGCCAATTCCTCGATGGTAAAAACACCAGTTTTCGGATCTACCTCAGCTTCTTTGCCGCCAGTGCCTTCTGCGGTTACTTGCCTGAGCACGATTTTTTCATCGGTGCCCCGGCCGGCGATCCGCTCCCTGCCGTCCTTATCCCTGGTGATAATGACCCCTGTAAAGGTTTCCTGGGCCGGGAATTCTTCGTCACCCTGAGCGGCGTTCACTTCGCCGGCTTCCGCTTTTTGCTTAAAGCTGACATCGACCGGTTCACCGTTGATGAGGATGAGTTTGGTGATTTCGACGTCGTATACCGTATCCCCTTTCGGAATAGGGATTTTGTATTTGCCGTCAGGGCCGGTGATGCACTCCCCTCTGAAGTCTATGATGCCGTCACCGTCGAAGTCCTTCGTGACCACAATTTTGGCTCCCGGGATAGTCTGGCCCGTTAGATTGTCTGTGACGACCCCGGTAATGGCTGACGGTTCAAAGGTGATCTTGATGGTATCTGTGGCGTAAATTCCTTTTTCCGGATCGGTCACGGTGGCCAGCACCGGAATCACCTGGGACTCGATGCCCTCGATTTTCTCGGAGCTGTAGAGGAGCCGGACTTCCCCATTCTCATCGGTCACTCCGGTCCGCTGGCCTTCCTGAGGGTTCTGGGGGTCGCCCAGGAAGGTGCCCACAGGTGCTTCAAACACGATTTCCACGCCGGCCACGGGATCACCCTTTTCATCGGTAATCCGAGCGGTCAGAACGGTCTCGGATTTGCCGTCACCGACGATGATGGGGGGATTGGCATTAAGGTCGATGGCATATTCCTTGACTACACTGTAGGTGTTGGTGATAGTGAGTCCATCCGGGGCAATGGTCTTGGTGTAGCCGACGGGGACTTTTACTTCATCTACTGTATAAATATAGCCGGTTGCCAAGCCGTTCCAGATGTGGCTGAGCTTACTGTCCGCCAGCTCCACCGGTTCGCCAAAGGCCGCACCGTTACGGTACAGCTGAAGCTGAATGGCCGGCCGGATACTCGGCCCTCCCTCCCAGATTTTGCTGCCGGTAATGGCTGTCTGAGGGGAGTGATAGGTGTTGGTAATAGTGAGTCCGTCTAGGGAGATGGATTTGCCGTAGTTGGGCGGGGTCTTCACTTCGTCGATGCGATATTGGTAATCGACCTTGTAGGGATCCGTTTTGTCTAAGTCCTTCCAAGTATAGGTCGTTGTTCCATTCGTCAAGGTCACAGGCTCGTCTAAAGGTTGGTTATTTTGATAAAGCTGCAATTGGATGTCCGGTTTGACTTCCGGCCCACCCTGCCAGACTTTGGTTCCTGTGATCTCGGTCTTGGCGGATACATAAATGTAGGTGTTGGTAACTGTTAGACCTGTCTCTTGTTTGTTATAGTCGCCTGGGTCGCCCGGTTTATAGTCATTTCCGTCGGCATCTACTTCTTGGACTAAATAGGTATAGTCTTTACCCTCAATATTTGTTTTGTCCATACCGCTCCAGACAGCTGTTGTCGTGCCGTTTGCCAGTTTTTTTATTTCCGCCCCCGGAGCTTCTGTTGCCCCATCCGCACCTATTTGGCGATATAATTTAAGCCAGATCGTGGGTTTTTTATCTGGAGCGTTTTCCCAGACCTTGGTTGCGGTAACGTCAATCTTTAGTTTTGTGTTAAGGACTTCTTCGGTTATAATATTGGCTTCATTGCTATTGTATTTCTTGTCAACCAGTATTTTCAGTGGCTCTGGCAATCCTTGATATCCTATGGGAGGTGTTGCTTCTCGAAGCTCATATTCCCTTAAGGGTAACCCACCTATGGTCAGCACGCCCTTATCCGTGGTGAATTCTTGATTATCGCCACCAAATTGCTGCCATAGCTCGTTGAGTTTATACCATAAGGTGAACTTAGCTTCATTGTTGGTGATAACCTTATTTTCTTCGACATCCTTTTTGGTGATCCTGATCGCACCTTTTTTCGGATCCAGCTGGCCACCGACATAGGAGAACTGCTTAGCGGTCAATTTTTGCGTTTCTAAGGGGGTTACGCTTATTTCGGTGCCTGTAAAGGTTACCTTATTGTTTAAATTATTAGCGTTTGTTGCTGTGACTACTGTTTTGTATTTGACAACGAAAGTAGCATCTACATCTTTTGTATACTTGATGGTCAGGACCGCTGGGCCGTCTGGTAATGTCGGCGGCTCAAGGGTATAGCCTGTAGTTTGTAGTTCTTCCTGGGTGCCTACCAGCTTATAGACTTTGAGGCTGCCATTTACATATGCCAGGCCTGCACTTATGGTATCGACAATCTTGGCCTCTTTGATTACTGATAAGCTTTCATTGATTTTTACTTCCCAGTCCAATTCATCCCCGGTATAAACATTGGTAACGGTCGGATCATTTTTCTCTTTTTTCAGGAATTTATTATAGTTGTTATAGCCAATAGTGGCAGTATAAGAAGATTCCTTCCCGCCAACATTAACTGTTGCCTTGTTTTTGTAGTTCACAGCTGATATATCCGGGACCGAAGTTAGGAATTGTATAACGTATCTTTCGTTTACCTCAAAGCCCTCTGCAAATTTTAGAGTGAATTCTTTGTCTTCATTAGGGGTTACCGTATACTTCTCACTCTCAAGTTCTGAGTCGTTCTTAATCGTGGTATTGCCATCGGATTTAACGTCATAGACTGAGATCTTGATGCTGCCTTGGTCAATAACTCCCTCATAATCTAAGGTGTCGGTTACTGAAATACCAGTTCCTAGCTTCTGCTTTTGATAGTTGATATACACCTGCCAGGCTATCGCACGCTTAGCACCGCTGACCCATTCGCCTTTCTTCATAATAGTGCCGTCTGAGTTAAGAGATACCAACTGCCCTTCTTTTTTACCGGTATTCCATGAGTCCGTGCGAACGGTAATTTCCGCGTTTTTTTCAACATTTATTCCTATGTTGCTTTTTGTTGTACCGGTAAATTGGGCTTTGTTTATATACTTTTCGTTCTCTCCTGTATGAGCTTCAATCCCTGCTTCGGGATCATAGGAAGTTTTATACTTAATGGTTATAACTTGATTTAAGGCCTTGTCATCATCTTTATACTTCTCAGCAAATTTGAGGATGAAGCCCTGGTTGTATCCACCGCCATTTGCCGCAAGAGTGTAATCTCCTTCCTCACCTGCAACTAGTGTTAAGCCGCCTAGTTCTACTGTAAATTTATCATTCGGCAATAGGATCAGCCCTTTATCAGGGAAGGTATCGGTGATTGTAAGCTCTTTTATCGGCTCTCTTTGGGGATCGACCACGAGCTTCCAAGAGATGGTCTTAGCATTATAATCTATTCCGTCAAAGGCCTTTGTATATGAGGTAGAAGGTACAACTATGGTTACTGGATTTAATATCCACTTCCCTCCTTCAATACCGGTGCCTGTCATTTTAGCCTGATTTGGAAAGTTGGGTTTACCAAGGTCCGTTACCGTTGTGGTGTATTGTATCCGGTAATGCTCGGTATTGATGTTGCCTAGCTTCATGGTAACTATTGTGGTGCCTTCATCGCTATCGCTTATGTCTATCTTGTCTTCACTTAATATGTTACTTACCGTGGCTGTGCCATCTGTTACCTGATAGGCTTTAATATTCTCCTTTGCAATGCTCAGGCCTGCCGGTAAAGTATCTACTATTTCGACATTGCTAAGCTGATGTTTGGCTTCATTGATCTCCAATTGCCAGGTAAGTTCTTTCTTTGTATAAGTTATATTGCCTATTTGCGTTTTTTCGATAATTGGCTTCCTGTCAATGCTTACCTCTTTCGTAGCAGTGCCAAATACTATCGTACCCGCAGTTCCACCCTTCAGCTCCGCTGTATTGGTAAATTTATTGTTCTCTTGGTAATTACCATCATTTATCTTCGTGTAGTCGATATCCGTTGAGAACTCAATCCTGTAGACATCGCCCGGCCCTATGCTGTCCAGCTCAATTGGAAATGTAGCAGAGCTTTTACCCGACTCTCCCTCAATCCAATTATCGCCGCTTTTAGTCAGCTTTTTTATCTTTATAGAGTCTTTCGTTAGAGTTAAGCCGTCAGGTAGTGCCTCAGCAACTTCAGCATTTTCTATCGTGCTGCCTGATTTATTGACATCGATTGTCCAATCTATTTTGCCTGTACCCTTATTGTAGCTGCCTCCCTTTTCTATAGGGTTGCTTCTTGTGAAGGTTACTGTCACACTTGCCGGTGAGTTTTTCTCATCATAGGCCAGAGAAGCTTCATTTTTGAACGACAGTTTCTTGTAATCTTCGATTGTGGTGGTATATTCAACTCTATAACCTTTGTAAGGAACTATCTCTGCAAAGGCTATTTTCAGCCCACTCGTTGTATCCTGTGTTGCCGAAACTACACCACCTTTATACAACCCGCCATCTTGGCCGACGGTTAAGGCATGCACCGTGACGCTATCTGCTTTCAATATCAAGCCTTCAGGTATCTCGTCCGTAAGTGCAGCATTACTTATTGCGCTACCACCCGAATTAGCCAGATCGATGGTCCAGGTGATACTCTTGGGATCTGTTGTGCTGTCGGGAGCGCCTCTTTTACTTATGTCACTTGCCGTTTTGGCCGGCTGGGCAATTATGGTAAGCGTCTTCTCTTCTAAACCGCTAAACTTAATCTCTTGCACCACATCTGTGCGAAATTTCTCCAGATTAAATTTCAAACCAAAGCCTACAGTACCGTTTATTACCTCACCCGACTCAATCTTTTCATTGAAGACAAATTTCAACTCACCGCCACTGGCGCTGTATTGACCAACTACAATTTTGCCGTCGCTTCCATCAGATACTTCAATATCCTTATTGTCCCATGTGGTGTGCGCAAAAATATCAGGCAATGAGGTTGTTGCCCAATCACCCTTTTTAGGCTCCTCACATTTGCTTGTGTCCCAGGTAAAGTTTATTCCTACCTCTGTGCCAGCATTGATCTCAATAACCTGGTTCTCCGCTATCTCTTTCCCATCTAGTGTAAGAGACTTAAACGTAAAAATATTCTTCAAATCCTTACCGGTGCTCGCCACTCTCAGCAGCCCCATGATCTTACCGACCAGGCCGGGGGTCTCCACCGCTCCGGGAAGGACGATGGTGCCGGTGAAAGTTTGGACCGCATATTCACCGAGGGCTTGAGGCTCCTCGGGTGCCGCAGGGGCTTGAGGTGCCGCGGGTTCCATCGTTTCAGGTTCAGCAGGTACTGCCGCTGGTTCTCCCGGTTCTGTCTCTTCCGCCGGTGCTGCAGGTTCAGTTGGTGTTGCCGGCGCCCCGGTGGCTTCTCCCTCTGGGGATTCTGCCGGGGCTTCAGGATTCGGGGCACTCTCCGGAACGGCACCTTCCTCCGCCGTCTCCGGCCCAGATTCCTCCGCCGTTACCGGCCCCTCCGGTTCTGCCGGCTTCTCCGGCTCTATGGACTCCTCCGGCTCTGCCGGGGCCGGGTCCACTTTCCCCTGCTCGTCGGCCGGACCAGCGTAAAGCTCCTGGTCGATGGTGACGGTCAATGCTCCTGCTGTGGTGACATGATAGCTGCCCAGCACTGTGCCGTCCGCCGCCCTGAGTTCAGCGCCTGCTGCTTCGTTCAGAGTAAATCCTCCCGCATAGGAATACACTGTTACCGGATCGTCCGGATCAATGGTAAATTCCCAGTCCAGATAGGCTGTGCCCTCAGCAATATTTTTGTCCACTATGCGAAAACTTTCCCCTCCGGTTGCGGCGAAGACCGGTGCTATCGGTCCTACTGCCTGCATAAGCATGGCCAGGATAACAAGAACAGCTATCCTAGCTTTACTTTTGCTTTTGCGAAAAAACACATATAGTTCCTCCTTTCAAATTTTTAGCTGCTTTTACTAAAACATTTCCTTAGCTATCTCACTCTCCTTCTTATTGAAGCTTCTTGAATTAGACAGTCATTATTAAATTATATAAAATCTTTCCTTACAAAAAACTTACTTGATAGATACAACAAAACCGTGTTAATGCTTTTGTTAATTCAGCATGAACACGGTTCTTCAATAATAATTACCAATTTAAATTTACTAAATGTTTAAGCAATCAAGCCAAATGACTTTTATCATTTCCATTTAACCTTCTTCAGCTAGAGTCTTATCAAGAAGCTTATCAATACGCCTCTTAAGACGTTGATCCAGCTTCATTTTCTGCAAACCCTCCAGTTTTTCCACAAACTCTTCGTCAAGGGACGCATACTGTAAGACCTTTTCCGCCACCTCGATCCCTTCCCGGTAGCGCTCTTGGGAAAAATAGCTCTGAGCAAGGTATAAGGCAATTTTCTGATAGCAATTGTATATCTCCTGCCTCTTTTGATAGCACCAGAAATAATCTTTTCCTGCCAGCAAATCCCCTTTATAGAGCTTCATAACTTCTTGCAACGAGTCTTCATTATCAAGGGATGGGGGATTAAGCAGTGCCTTAACATCCCAATACCATTCCATGGGCGTGATAAGCCGGTAGGTCTTTTTGATGGCCTGAATCGTGAAGCCTAAGTTATTTTCTTTAAACGCTTGTTTTAAGCGGAAGATGGTAGTGTATAGACTTTGCTCAGCTTTATAAGTTTCGGTATTTGGCCATAAACTATCCATCAACACCCATTTGGACACGGAACAGTTATGAAGCAATAAATAAGCAAGCAGCTCTTCAGCCTTCGCAGTCAGCCAGCGTATCGGCATTTGATTCCCGCTCTTAACTTCAAAACCGCCCAGCATCCTTATCGCGATTGAATGACCTGCAGTTTCAGGTTTGCCTTTTCCCGGCCCCTTCAGTTTGTAAACTCTGCCCAGGGAACGCTCCAGCTTTTCCTCAACAATGGGTTTCAGTATGTAATCCAAGGCATGGACATTAAAGGCATCCAAAGCAAAGCGCTCATGGGCAGTAACAAAGACAAACGCTACCTGATCGCTTTGCTCAGCAATTTGCATTGCCAGTTCCACGCCGTTCATGTCGGGCATATCAATATCCAAATACACCACATCAGGCTTCAATGTCTCAATATTCAGCAATACTTCAGCAGATTTCAGAAACATCCCGACGACTTCTACATCCGTCCTCTTGCTGAGCATATGCTCCATGAGATCAAGGGCCGGTTTCTCATCATCCACCAAGATCACTCTCAGCATCAAATCTCCCCTTAACACTGATATCCATGCCATATCTACCGACTCATCCTAATCAAGCCTTACTGCTTTTCTCCTCTGAACAAGCTATCGTTTTACACGAATTCCTGCAGCACCCCATTGGCGACAAACCAATACTCCGGTTGCAAGAGAAGGGAGCCCTCTTCGATCTTTAAGACGCCGGCCTTAAGATAACGCTCCAAAACAGCGGGATAAAGCTCAAAAAGCTCCGCGCCGACCTCTTTTTGGAACTGGGACAAATTCACCCCATCTTTAAGACGCAGACCCAGTATTAAAAGTTCTGCTATTTGCTCATGTTTGGAAAGAAATTCATTCTTTTGACTATCCACCGGAAGTTCTCCTTGAGACAGCATTTTTGCATAGAGAAGAATGTCTTCAACATTTTGATAACGGCGGTTATTCAGGCAAGATACAGCACTTGGCCCTATCCCTAAATAGTCCTTCCTGTGCCAGTAGCCAAGATTATGCTGACATTCATAACCCGGGAGGGCGTAATTAGAGACTTCATAATGCCGGTATCCCGCCTTGCCCAGTATCTCCCGGGCCAAGTGGTACATCTCGGCCTGGCTGTCATCATCAGGCAAATTCGTAAGCGATTCCGAATTTAGGGCCAGCGGGGTACCCCCTTCGACCATTAGCCCATAAACAGAGAGATGCTCAGGCCGGAGCCTTAAGGCCTCTTCCAGGGTATCCCGCCAATCTGCCTGGGTCTGCCCTGGCAGTCCGAACATTAAATCCAGATTAAGGTTCTTAAAGCCCGCCTCCCTGATCAAGCGCATTCCATCCCTAACCTCTTCAGTTCGATGAATTCTGCCGATCTGTCTTAACAAGTCGTCATTAAGGGATTGAACTCCTAAAGATATTCGATTGATACCTTGTTGGCGGAGGATCTGAAGCTTTTCAGCGGTAAGGGTCCCCGGATTAGCCTCTATAGTTTTTTCTGCTCCATCCTTAAACCTTAATTTACCGTGGATGATGCTTAAGAGAGCGTCCAGTTCCGCTTCCGGCAAAGCCGTCGGTGTCCCACCCCCAATGAAAAGGGTCTCTAATTCCTCTGAAATCTCTTGCTGTCTTAATCCAACCTCGCGGTTTAAGCTCACCAAATAAGCCTCAGCCTTAGCCCGCTGCCAGGGCTCCGAATAAAAAGCACAATAATCGCATTTCTTCACACAAAAAGGAACATGGACATAAAGGGAAGGCATAGCTTCACCCCTTTCCGGGGAGGGCTCTCCCCAAACTCCTCACTATAAAAAGGCAGCGAACTCCATGCCCTCAAAAGGCAGACAGTTCGCCATTTCTATCAAGTATTCGAATTTCAGCATGTGAACGGCACTTGACTTATGGTGTATGCAAATCGGGACCTGTCCCAATGATTCACTCATGATTCAGTCGTCAATCTTCAGCACCGCCATGAAGGCATCCTGGGGTATTTCCACGCTTCCCACTTGCTTCATGCGCTTCTTACCCTCTTTTTGTTTCTCCAGAAGCTTCCGCTTACGGGAGATGTCCCCTCCGTAACACTTAGCCAGGACATCCTTGCGCATAGCTTTGACCGTCTCTCTGGCCACAACCTTTTGCCCAATCACCGCTTGAATAGGCACTTCGAACATCTGCCGAGGGATGATCCCCCGCAATTTTTCCACTAAGCGGCGGCCCCGGGCATAGGATTTTTCCTTGTGGACAATAAAGGAAAGGGCATCCACCAGCTCACCGTTGAGAAGAACATCCAGCTTAACCAGAGAAGCCGCTTTGTATCCGGCTAATTCATAATCCAGGGAAGCATAGCCCTTGGTCCGGGATTTAAGCTGATCAAAATAGTCATAGACAATCTCACTTAAAGGAAGCTCGTAGTGCAAAGTGACTCGGTTAGCGGACAGATAATCCATGTTGAGGAAATTCCCCCGCTTTTCCTGATTCAGCTCCATGATCGCCCCCACAAAATCCGAAGGCACCATAATATTGGCTTTGACGATGGGCTCCTCAATGGTCTCAATCTCATCGACCTTGGGAAGATTGGAGGGATTATCAATACTTAAAACCTCTCCATCGGTTTTATTTACCTTATAGACCACACTGGGGGCCGTGGTGATCAGATTCAAATCATATTCCCGCTCCAGACGCTCCTGAATGACATCCATATGCAAAAGTCCCAGGAAGCCGCAACGGTAACCAAAGCCCAACGCGCTGGAGGTCTCCGGCTCAAAGACTAAGCTGGAATCATTGAGGTGAAGCTTCTCCAGGGCATCCTTCAATCGTCCGTAATCACTGGAATCCACAGGATAGAGACCGCAGAAGACCATGGGTGTGGCCTTGCGATAGCCCGGCAGAGGATAGAGGGCAGCGTTCTCAGCATCGGTGATAGTGTCCCCTACCTGAGTATCCCTGACGTTCTTGATGCTGGCTGCAATATAGCCCACCTGACCGGCCTTGATTTCATCAACAATCTTTAAAGCCGGCGTAAACATCCCTACTTCTGTCACATCAAAGACTTTTCCTGAAGACATCATCTTAATCTGAGTCCCTTTGGCCACGCGGCCTTCCATGACCCGGACATAAGAAATGGCTCCTTTATAAGCATCGAAATAGGAGTCAAATATCAAGGCCTTTAAAGGTGTATTATCATCCCCTTGAGGCGGGGGCACCTTGGCGACGACGGCTTCCAGGATATCTTCAATGCCGATTCCCGTTTTGGCAGAAGCCAGGATGGCTTCACTGGCGTCTAAGCCAATCACATCCTCGATCTCCTGCTTAACCCGCTCCGGTTCAGCGCTGGGCAGGTCGATCTTATTGATGACAGGAATAATCTCCAGATTATTTTCCAAAGCCAAGTAAACATTGGCCAAGGTCTGAGCTTCAATCCCCTGAGCTGCGTCCACAATCAATAAGGCTCCTTCACAGGCTGCCAAACTGCGTGATACTTCATAAGTGAAGTCAACATGACCCGGGGTATCGATTAAATTTAATTCATAGGTTTGTCCATCCTTGGCAGGGTATTGCAAACGAACAGTCTGCAATTTAATGGTAATCCCCCGCTCCCGCTCCAGATCCATATTGTCCAGGACCTGGGCTTCCATCTCCCGCTTGCTGAGAGCACCTGTATATTCGATCAAACGGTCGGCAAGTGTGGATTTGCCATGGTCAATATGAGCAATAATTGAAAAGTTGCGTATACGTTGTGAGGCCTGTGCCACAGTTTTTACCCCTCATTTCAACAAAATCCAGTTTCGTATCAGAAAAAACGAGTCTTTTTTCAGAATCCATTCTAAACAAATATTATACCGCCAATTATTTGTTTGAGCAAGAACGAAAAGAGGGGTTCAATAAAAAAGTTCACCCTAGATTTACTGAAGCTTCCTTTTCTTCAACCTTTTCTCCCATATTGATCCGCTCCTACTCTACAAGGCGGGGTTCAGGCAGAACGATAAAAGCGGTGGGGACTTCCCGAGGGCCGTAAGGGCTGCTGGGCTTGTTCTTTACTTCTCCCTCATAAACTAAAGTAGATGATGATCCTCCATCCAAATTCGCCCCATTAACCGCACCATGCTCAATAAGAATATCCTGAACGTCCTTTAAGGTCGCGCCAAGGCTTCCTAACTGCCTGCCATCAATGACGAGAAGAAGGATGGTACCATCATGTGTCTGACCAATAGCAGTCCTTGGAGCAATCCCCCAGCCACCATCTCCATAGGTAATCATGGGTTGACTATTAACGATAAGAGCGGGGCCGAAGGATACGGCGTCCCGGATGCCCAGTTCTTCAATCTGCTCCAGAGTATAACGCCCTACAACCAAGACGTCGTTTTTAGTTATACCGATTAAATTATAAGTCTCCCAATTATCCTTGTGAATGATCTTTCCTTCAGTGATGAGAATTCCCGTCGGTGTTCCTCCAAAGCTCATTCCTCCGGGATCCGCAAACCCCCCGGCATTGATCCCAGCTACTGCATGATTATTCTCCACAAATTCAGAGACCTTTAACCCTCGATCCCCTAATTGATCTGTGGCGGCTAAACGGACCTGCTGAGGATTGCCTACTTTCAAAAGGTATCCCTGGAAACCTTTTCCGGAAACCTCTACCAGTTCAAGGGCCGGTTTTTCCTCGATGATCGGCTTGAGAACATTCACAGCTTTTTCATCCGTATTGACTTTGGGCTCTGAAACTTTGTTTTTCTCCATAATCCCATTAATCTCTTCTTCACTGACAAACCAGGTCGCTAAATATTGGTGGCTGTATGTGGTCATAGCCGTTGTCACATAAAGCTCCTTAAGCCCTGTTAAGGGCCCGTGAAAAATCAGGAGAAAGGCAAGAGCCATACCGAGAAGACACAGGATCAGGAATCCCAAAACGACTTTTAAGAGAATAAAGATGATTGACTTTTTCTTTTTTTGACCGGCTTGTGCAGCTGATTGTTCGTACTCTGCTCTGATTTTCAACACCCCCATGAAGAGAAAGAAGAAGCAATGGCTTGCTCCTTCTTAATTTCTATGAAGTTAATCGGCATAATAACACTGGACTTTGTATTTTATTATACCAGAGATCTGCCCCATAACCTAAACCTATTATTTCGCTGCTTCCAAAGCTTGAGCTACTGCCGCTTTGATTCCCTCACTGGTCATGGTGGCGCCACCGACAGCATCCACTTCCGTGATTTGCTTGCGGATGATTTCTCCAACCACGCCCTCTTCAGCATTCTCGAATATACCGGGGGTTTCGGCATGATCTTTCAGGGTTACTTTAATCACTTCTCCGTCTTTAACCACGACTTCTACCTTAATCTCGCCGCCCTTACCTTCACCGACGCCGGTATAGGTGCCATCTTTGTAGTTGGCTTCGACTTCCGGTTTTGCTTCAGCCGGTTTAGCTGCTGCCTGAATGGTGGGTTCCGTGGTTCCGCCGTTTTCCATGACATAAGCATGAGCAGCAGATCCGGCGATACGGCCAAAGATGACGATATCGGCAACAGCATTGCCGCCAAGGCGGTTTCCACCATGAACTCCACCGGTGATTTCACCACCGGCAAAGAGTCCCGGAATGGGATTGCCATCCGTATTGAGCACTTGAGCTTCCGTATTGATCTTCACCCCACCCATAGTGTGATGAACCGCAGGAGCACATAAGCCGGCATAGTATTTAGCTTGGGTAAGAGGGAATTCCATACTGGCCCGTCCAAAATCCGAATCGCTGCCGGAGGCTTGATATCCGGCATATTTTTCCATAGTTTCTTTCAAATTGGCCGGGTCAACACCAATTTGTTCAGCCAGACCCTCAATCGTGTCGGCTTCAACAATGATTCCACCCTTGATATAAGATTCGATAGCTTTTAAGCTTTCCCGGACTTCTTGGTCAAATAATAGATAAGCTTGACCCTCTGTTTGTTTCAAGATGGCTTCGGAAACCACATCACGAGTTTCTAATTCATTGATAAAACGTTTTCCTTCCTTATTCACGAGGATTGCACCATTACCGCGAACCCCTTCAGTGTACATCGTTTGATCCGTAGGGTTTACGGTGGGATGAGTTTGAATTTGATCCATATCTACGAAGTCAGCACCGATTTTTTCGGCCATAACAATTCCGTCCCCAGTGGCCCCTTTATGGTTGGTTGTAGCGAAACCTGCCAAAGATGGCTTGTACTTCGTGACCATTTCTGCATTGGCACCAAAGCCACCGGTAGCCAGGACCACAGCTTTGGTCTTGATGGTATAGGTTCCTTCTTCACCGGTTACTTTGACTCCGGTTACTGCTCCATTAGCATCCACAAGAATTTCTTCAGCTTTCGTGTTAAGAAGAACAGGAATACCTAATTCCTCAACTTTATTGTTTAAGGTAGTAACGAGCATAGGACCGACAGCGCTTGTATCCGAAGGACGATGAATCCGTTTTACACTGGCCCCGCCAAACATACCGACCACGCTTAAATCGCCGCCGATGTCATTGACCCAATCTACCGCGGCAGCAGAGTTTTCAGCCAAAGTTCTGACCAGTGATTCATCATTAAGGTTATGTCCGCCCTTCATGGTATCTTCCACAAAAAGCTCGATGGAGTCTTCAATACCATCTCTTTCTTGATATTTTGTAGGAGCTGCATTTAAACCGCCTGTAGAACGGACACTGTTTCCACCTGTAATAGGCATTTTTTCGACAAGAACCACATTCTTCGCACCATCCTGGACCGCTTGAATGGCTGCTGTCATTCCTGCTCCACCGGCACCAATAACCACGATATCGGCACTTTTGTCTTGTACGGCAGGCGTACTTGTTCCAGGAGTTTCATTGGCTGCCGATTCCGTACCGCAGCCTGTGATAGGACCAACGACCATTAAGAGGGCAAGAATCAACGCACTAATCTTTTTCATACTCCTTTTCCTCTCCTTTTTTAATTTTAGTCGGGAAGTTCAGTAGGCCTTTGTCAACCTATTGAACCTTCTCTTTTGTTCATAATAAGTCTTTCACAAGAAGCTGAACAGTTTATGTAAGTTTATAAAGCGTTATGTAATTTATGAAAGTAGATACGGCCCAATTCAGCCTAATAAAAGAATGCCGGAGCATCCACCCCGGCACTTCTATTAAATCTCTTTTAAATACTTTTTAAAGCCCTTTACTTTCAACTGATTGATCCGATGACAACTTACCGGTCTTCCTACAGCTCCATAACTGATCTCTGTATTCACAGCCTCTTGCTCACGTAAAAAGCTTATATATTTACTCATGGAAACACGGGAAATTCCCGCCCGCAGAGCCATTTCTTCTGTAGTAAAGGATATACCCTGAGTTGCCAGGATATGATCCCAGACCAATTTTAAGGTATCGCGGCTAATACCCTTAGGCAGATCAGATTTTTTATCAACTGTCTCTTCCTCTTCCATATTAAAAATCTGCTTATCCAAATCCTTCTGACTGAGCGTTTCCTTGTTCTTCATAAGCAGTTCTCTTTTTTTATAAACATTGAGCGCATCCCGAAACCGCTCATACTCAAAGGGCTTAATCAGATAATCCACCGCACCATGTTGCAGGGCCTTCCGAATGCTTTGGCTATCCGTGGATGCGGACACAATAATGACATCGGATTCTATCTCGCTTTTGCGAAGTTGAGTGAGAAATTCCAGACCATTAATGCCAGGCATAAAAATATCCAGAAGGATCAAGTCAACTTTTTTCTTTTTTAGCACCTTCAAGGCATCTGCTGCCGTTCCGGCACTGGCAACCAGTTGAAATCCCCCGATTTGTTCCAGATAACAACGATTGAGTTCAGCGACCATGGGATCATCTTCTATAATTAGCACTTTAATCATAGCGTCTCCTCCAAAGGGTCATAAGGTAAAAAAATTTCAAAAGTGGTGCCTTTATTATCCCCTGAATCAATTTGAATCCGCCCTTTTCGCTGTTCCACACTCTTCTGAACCAAAAACAACCCAAAACCGCGGCCATTGGATTTAGTGGAATAGCCTTTGACAAACATATTCTTCATGACCTGAGCGGGAATTCCTGCTCCCTGGTCTGCGACCCGGATGAGCAATTCCCCTTCACCATAGACAAGGCTGAGTTCCACTTCGTTAGTATCCTTCTCCTTCACCGCCTCAAAGGAATTGGTTAAAAGATTGCCAATAATGGTTACCAGGTCATGAACCATAGACGAATCCTTGGCCTGGGGGCAATAGCTCTCTTCATTAAGCAGTAGTTCACAGCCGTTTTCCCGGGCATTACTCATTTTAGCCTGGATAAATCCCGCCAGGATGGGATCTCGGATATTGCGGACGATTGGCCCGCCCTTGGTCTGATATTGATGGGCGATCTGACTTACATAAGGCCCCAGTTGTTCATATTTCTTCATATGAACCAAACCGAGAATCACATGAATTTTATTCATAAATTCATGGGTCTGAGCCCTTAAGGCCTCCGCATAAACCTTTACTCCTGACAGCTCTTCTCCCAATTGCTTAATTTCTGTTTTGTCCCGAAACGTTGAGACAGCACCCACAATTTCCCCATCGACTTTTAAGGGGACCGTGTTGGTAAGAAGGGTAACTCCCCTGACATCATATTCTAAATCCAGCACCGGCTCACCTTTATCAAGTACGCGTTTAAATACCGAATCAGGGATCATCTCACTATCCATCGCTTTGACATCATCGATTCCGGCCAGGCTCATGAGACGTGCCGCTTCAGCGTTGGTTAAAGTGACCTTCCCCTCGGCATCGATAGCCACGATCCCTTCCCTCACCGACTCCAGCATAGCACTGCGCTCCTGGAGGATTCGGGCGATTTCAAAGGGTTCCAGCCCAAACATAATTTTCTTGATACGCTTGGCCAAAAAAATTGCCCCCAAGATTCCTACAATAAACCCTAAACCCATACCGAAATAGGTCCTTGACCGGCTTTCCCGCACAGCCTCTTCCACAGTATTCATAAGAATACCTACAGCGACGGCGCCTACTTGCTCACCTTCTTCATCAAATACAGGAGAGAAGGCTCGCATAGATAAACCCAAGGTTCCCTTAGCTGTGGAAATATGTTCTTTGCCCTGCAGAACCGTTCCTTCATCTCCCCCCATAAAGGGTTTCCCCAGTTCATTGACATTGGGGTGGGATACTCGGATACCTTTCATGTCCATGACCACAATATAGTTTACCTTAGTCAAGTCCATCAATTCACCGGCATAGGTCTGAATCTCCCTTTTATCCCGCCGGCCACTAAGGCCATCAATTACAATCGGTGAATGGGCCACGATCCGGGATATATTCACCGCCCGACTGGCGATATTTTTTTCCGTGGCAGTGGCTACTTCTTCGCTTACCAAAATATTCGTAACCAATAAAGATAAGAACACCACTAAGCAGATTAATATTAGTATTGTTTTTTCCAGACTGAGATAAGGCCTAGGTTTTTTCATTGTGAGAACTACCCTCTCCTGATACGTTTCTGAAATAGACCAAGGGTCTGTTCAAACTCTTCCATACCCATGGCCTTGGTTACGGCGGCAAAAATGAGGGCGCCCAGCAAAGTACCCGCCAGCAAGACAAAGATGGAAGCCACTTTTCCTACTCCTACAAGTGAGGTCAGCCATTGCCCCCCCAGCCAAACTGCCAGCCCCATCACACCGGAAGCCGCTAAAGTCTTGAGAGTAGTTGCAAACATTCTCCGACCGTCGATGGATTTTAAGCGCTTGCGCAGGAGATAAAGAAGCAGAATCGCATTAAGTACGGCAGCTAAGGAGGTGGCAAAAGCTAATCCCCCAGTCTGCAAGGGTTTGACCAGGAGAAACATGAACGCCACATTGGCCAGCATAGAGATAATGCCGATGACCACCGGAGTCCAGGTGTCCTGAAGAGCATAAAACATCCGAGGCAGGATTTGGATCACAGATTGGGCCGAGATCCCTACGGCAAAATACAAAAGAGGAATAGCCGTAGCGAAGGTGTCGGTGGGGGTAAAAGCCCCATGCTCAAAGAGCACCCGGATCAAAGGATAGCGCAGAACAATCATTCCTATAGAAATAGGTAAGGTAATAAAAATCACCATACGCACAGCAAGAGATGAAGTCAGAACAAAATCCTTCCATTTATTCAGGGCAGCATGTTCGTTTAATGTCGGAAATACAGCGACAGCAATAGCCAGGGCAAAAATACCCACCGGCAACTGATATAAACGGTAAGAATACCACACCGCCGTCAAGCTGCCTTCGATAAGGTGGGAGCCTAAGTTCGAGTTCACTACTACTTGGATTTGGTTCAAGGAATAGCTGAGAATAATCGGAACGGCCAGAACCGCTATTTTGCGGACTCCGGGATGCCGCCAATCAATGATGGGATAATAACGAAGGCCTTGACGGCGCAGAGCAGGTATCTGCACCACAAAGTTAAGCAGGGCTCCTACCACGACCCCGATGGCAAAACCTGAGATGGATTCCGGCTCATCAGGTCGGGCCAGAATCACACCGAAGACAATGACACTGGCATTATAGAGAACCGTACCCAAGGCACTGGGCCAAAAGATCTTATAGGAGTTTAAGATTCCCATGGTAATTCCGCTCAAAGCCAGGAGCAGGGGTTGAATCAAGATAATTCGGGTGAGCAGGACCGTCAGAGCTTGGTTTTCCACTGTAAATCCGGGAACCTGCAAGCGAATAAAATAGGGAGTAAAGATCAGGGCTAAGATAACCAAAGCGCTTAAAAGCAAAAGGATCAGATTAATGAAAGAACTGGCAACCCGCCACCCTTCCTCTTCCTTTCCTTTATGGATATATTCGGAGAATACAGGAATAAAGGCAGAGCTTAAAACTCCGCCTACTAAAAGCCAATAAATTAAATCCGGAAGAATAAATGCCGTTTGGTAAGCATCGGTTACTCCCGTTTTTCCATAGAAATTCGCCATCAATGACTCTCTTAAGAAGCCCAGAATCCTTGATGCAAGCTGTGTAAGCATTAAGAGTCCGGCCGCCATAGCTACCGTCCGCGTACCTGACATAATTTCGTCCCCTTTTGCCTCTCATCTTGATGCTAAAATTCTCTAACTATGGAATTATATCATTCTTTCAGCCAATCCGCCAATAGACTTCCCAAGACTTCTGCCGTCCCTTGCGCTTCTGCAAAGGTATTCAGCTGACTGCCGATTTCAAACAGAATGGCTCCATCCAGCAAATGCTGATTATAGCGGGCATCTGAGGCATAGGTAATGCGGGGAATAAATAATCCCGGGTAGTTCTCCTCAGCAAAAGCAATCAGCTCTTCAGCGATGGCTTCATTGGTTTCCCAATGGGGATTTTTCTGACCAATGACGATCATGACTCGTGCAACTTCTTTACCTTGAATCATCACTGTGCCTTTATTGACTCCCGGCGGCAGCCCATCCCGATGCAGATCCAAGAGGAGCTTCATGGAGGGATAGTTCTTAACCAAAGCTGCGGCTGTATACAAAGACTTGCTGTAAGCTTTATTAAAATCCTCAACATCATGAATATCCAAAGCCTGAACAGTTCGAATGCCATGCTTCTCCAGAGATCCCTTTAAAGTTTCCCCTACGCGGACTATCTCTCCGTCCCCCTTATTATCCCGCTCCCCTCCCCCGTCGCCGGCATAGCTCTCAGAATTATGGGTATGGTAGATGCCCACAAGCACCTCATCATCCAGCGGCAGCGCCGGTTCTTCATGCTCTGGCGGTACAGGGGAGGGAGTAAGGGGAATCTCCTCCAATTCGGGTATTTCCCCTTCATATTCCGGGTCCCCCGGGTTATAGGCCCAACCAATCCAAGCCGGTCCCCCTGGTGGGGGAGTAAAATAGCTGAAGAAATAGGTGCGGGCATCGGCGATATTGACTCCAGTCAATAAAAATGTCCCTAATGAGACCCCTTGAGTTCTGATCTGATTAAGATGCTCCCTCTCCGGCTGGGAATAACCGGGGATTCCCTCTAATATAAGAGCTTCAAAGGGGAAGCTTTGCTGGGCCATGACACGAACCAATTGACGGGACGTTCCTTCTTCTAAAGCATAAACGAATAAGCCCAGGAAAAGGAGGGTCAGCAAAATAAGAAGAAAACCGCGAGCCCAGCGGGCCGAGGGCCAAAAACTCCATCGCCACTTCTTCGTGGAAAACATATTTTCTTTCAACAAAAAACTTGTCCCCCTTTCCTTCTTTACTAAGAAATATGAGGGACAAGTTCTTCTTAGAACCTTTTATGCATTTATTTAGCGCAGTTCAGTAGGTACAAAGGCATCAACAATTCCGATGACCAGGGATGCCAGAAGAGCCCCAATGATGCTGACTTGAATCGAGCCGGGTACAATAAACTGGCTGACATAAATCACGACAGCCGATACTAAAAAGCCGACAACTCCCCGATGCACACGGGTGACTTTATCCCGGCCAAAGGCCAGCTCCACTACATATCCCAAGACAGCAATGACAACGGCCGCAATGAGCGCCCCGGTAAAGCCGGCGACTTTGAGACCGGGTACTAAGTAACTGACTAAGAGAAGGACTACGGCTGAAACAAGAAAGCGGACAATCATTCCTAACATAGGTTGTTCCTCCATTTCAAATTGAATTCTAGGCATTTAGCCTAAATACATCCTTTATAGTCTGAACAATTTTATAAATATTATTTATCCTGCATTAATCCTTGTAAATTTTAGGATTCAATGATAAAATAGTCTTTGCGTAATCTGATGGAAAGATTCGATCCAAAGGGGGTGACCAAAAGTGCCAAATATTAAGTCCGCAATCAAAAGAGTTGAAATCGCTAAAGTCCGCACCATTAAAAATGCGGCTGCCAAATCAACTTTACGCACAACGATTCGTCGTTTTGAAGAGTCTTTAAGCACGGACGCCGAAACCGCAAAACTTGCGTTAAATAAAGCTACCCGCGCTTTGGATAAAGCTTCTTCCAAAGGTTTAGTGCACAAAAACACGGCTGCTCGCAAGAAGTCCCGCTTAACCAAGCGTTATGCGAAGCAATTTGCGCAGGTGGGCTAAGTCGTCTATACACAATAGGAATAATTAAAACGACATAGAAAGAGCGTGTCGCTCTGTGTTTATATTATGAACACAGAGCGACACGCTCTTCTTATATTGCCATATGGCGGCTCCATTTTAAAAATATCTTTGTTTCCCCACACATGTTGGTGTTATAATCCGTTAAACATTGGAGAGGCAGAGGCGTCAACTGATTCATATCTTGTCCGAGTTAAGATGATATCATCTGCCAGGGGTTTCTACCTCACGGACAAACACAAGATCACCTTTCCTCTTATATTGTCTGAATAATCCCTTTGGTTGATACGCCTGTGCAAATTGGAGCCATGTACCATCCTTGCTATAAACCTGATACAAAAATGCATCTCGACGAACCCCTTTTAACCTTACATATCCATCAAAAAAAAGGATGATACGTGTTTGTTTAGATGATTGATCATATGCATATTTTATAGCCGCATCAATTGCCTCACGATAAGTTTTTTCAGTTGAGAATATAGTCACCTTCTCATCTTCAGGTTGCCCCTCTAAAACATATGGACGAGTTGCCGGTTCGCCACTTTTTCTTGCTTCCTCATCTGATTCTATAAGACTATACAACTTCTTAACAATCCATTGATCCGACTCGACATTAAATCCCTCTATGTTGCTCATTTTATGCCCTCCTATTATTACCTCAAATGCCTTTCTCATTAGGAGCCTCCCCGCTCCCGGCACGAGCGGTATTAGTAATCAAATCACATACATGACTGATGGTTTTCCAGTCTCATGTTTCACAGAATTTGACAACCATCAGCTCCAACAAAAATTCAGGATCCCCTTTTCCCGTCTTGATACCCACATCCGTCTCCAGACACTCTCTTAAGGCCCAGGATAATTGTTCCCAGGTCAACAGGGCTGCCTTCTGCCATATCTTTTGAGCTTCGTAGGGTTTAATACCCAAGAGTCGGGGAGCCTCCTCCACACCCTTGCCCTGTTGCCGCATCGCTCGTGCCCCGAGGAGCAGGCGAACCTGACGGGATAATAGGGTTAGGACTTTTAAGGAATGTTCCTGGCGCAGCACTTGTTGAAGCTTTTGCACCGCTTCCTTCGAGGAACGGGCCGCTACAGCATCCAGGAGTTCAAAGACAGTGGCCTCCACAGCCTGGGGCACCAGGCTCCTGACATCTTCTGCCCGGATTTCTTTGCCCTCCACATATAAAGCGAGCTTATCCAACTCCTGGCTCAGGGCCCCTACCTGATGTCCTCCCCACTCCAGAAAAAGAGCCTTGACTTGGGGTTTCATGGTTTTACCCCGGGAAGCCAATTCCCGATCCAGCCAAGCGCTCCATTCCTGCTGTCGCTTGGGGCTGCCGAATTCCAAGATTGACCCCTTTTTCTCGATAGTTTTAAAGAACTTCCGTCCACGATTCACACTTTGGGCAAGAAAAACAATACAAGTCCCTGGATTGGGATTTTCAAAATAAGCGAAAAAGGGTTCCAAGGCATCCCCTTGACCATCTTGAAAATAGGGAATGTCTTCAACGATAATCAGTTTGCCGCCAAAAAAAGAGACCGTATTGGCGATTTCCACAATCTGCTCCGGGCCGGTACTTTTTCCGGATAGAATTTCTATACCACTGCCCGATGGATCTTGGGCAAGATAACTATTCTTTAACACATGAAGAGCTTCTTGAATAAAAAACCGTTCCTCACCATACCAAAGATTGACGGGAGGAATTTGATTCTTGACAATTCCTTGTCGAACTTGATCTACTTCCCACATAACAGCCCCTCCTACCCTCTTATTGTAACCAAGGAGAGGCAGGAAAGCAAAAGAAAAGACCCCTCCAAAACTGAAGGGGCAAAAGAAAGAGGAGGAGAAAAGAGATGTTCCTTCCTATTCTTACCACCTCATTAAGTTTTATACATTTATATGTATAATTTTTTTAAATTTAATTTGCACTGCGCTTCTTAAAAGTGTTTCTTCAATTTATCCTATTCCTGCCGGTGATAACCTCCACAGATATCCCATCAAGTTTTATCTGAATGGTCCCGTCCTCATCCGTCCTATAAATAGGAACCTGCCGCTCACTCCAGTACTCCAGAACTTGTGGGCTGGGATGACCGAAAGAGTTCTTCCCTACGGGAATCACCACCGCTTGGGGATTGATCTGAGCCAGCATATCCGTCATTAAGGAATAGCGGCTGCCATGGTGAGGGATTTTGAACACGTCTGCTTCATAGTTCTGCCCCGAGCCATAAATTTCTTCCATCTGCTCTTCTTCCATATCTCCCGTTAAGAGCACACTTTGTCCCGCTTGGTTTTCCAAACGCAAAACAAGGCAATTATTATTCTCATCAGATTTGGTTCCCTTCAATACTTCACCAGGGGCGATCACAGTGAGCGTAATCTGGGAATCCAAAGTCAATTGATCGCCACGGGACAACCTTTCCAGGGTCATCTTCTCCAGCATCTTGATGAGCTCCCGGTCCGGCCCGCCTTCTCCCCACCCATTCTGAGAACTATCTTCTGCCTGCCCCTCCCCAAAGGAGTCATAATTCAGCCAGTTCAATCCATCCTCAGGAATCCCCACCCAGCCCACGGGAATAGTCTCAAGAATTGCCCCGGCCCCACCTACATGATCTCCATGAGGATGGGTCAGAATAAGGGCATCCAGGCGCTTGATCCCTCGCTGAAGGAGGTAAGGCACAATAACCCGCTCCCCTGCGTCAAAAGTACTGGTCTTAGGCCCTGTATCCACCATAATCCGGATTTCTTCTGGCGTCTCAATGAGAATGCAGTCCCCCTGCCCCACATCGATAAAAGTCACTTGAAGAACACCCGGTGCGTTCCAGGGACTCCATAAGAAAAGCAGCAGGAGAACCACGGCCAGGACTCTTTCCCCTTTAATCCCCAGCTTTGCCCACCCAGCCCTGGAACTCTCTTGGCCCTTCCTATTCTGATTGATGAATTCCCGGCATTTTGACCACCATCTCTCACTTTGGGGCATTACCTTTTGCAGGACTGCCCCAAGTGGTCTCATCAAAGCAATCCCCCGTATAATCCAAGGTTGACCAACCCGATACAAGTTCCCCAACCCCACCCTGATTATAAAGCCAACCTTTTCCTTCCCCACAAGAAGTACAAGAAACCAGCCATACCAACATACCCAAAAGAGAGGTCCGGGATTCACCACCCAAACATCCGCCCAAGGAATCCGGGCCAGCTGCATAAGAAATTCACTTACCCCAGTTAAAAGCCAAAGGCTGACCTGAAATAAGGGCAATGCAATCTGAGGAATGAAGGAGAGAAAAACAGCAAGAATTCCCAGTTCAAAAATACTTCCCAATACAAACAGGGCCAAAAGATTGGCCAGAACTCCGATAATGGATAAGCGGTGAAAGGCACCTATCATCAGGGGCAGGGTAGCAGCCTGGGCGGCACAGGTCATGGAAAAGGCACTCTTGATCGACTTGGGCCAATCCCTGACCCATGACATTTTCTCCAGGTCAGCACTTAAGATAAGAATTCCCCAGGTGGCCATAAAGGAAAGCTGAAACCCTATATCTTTGAGGATTAATGGCTGCCATATAAAGAGCAGGAAGGCCGCAAGCAAGAGGCTCCTGCAGCCATTTCCTCTTCCAGCTTCTCTCCCCTTCCCCAATCTTCCTAATAAAACAAAGACCGCCATGATCGTTGCCCGCAGAATCGGCGGATTACCTCCACAGAGCAGGGCATAAAAAACCAATAGGACAAGGGTTATTCCCACTCGCCACGAACGAGGCAGAAAAAACAAAAAGTTCCAGCAAAGGAGCAGGAGAAAGGCCACATTGGAACCGGATGCCGAAAAGACATGATAGACCCCTGTAATCCGATAACTTTCCAAGGCTCCTTCCGGTATCCTGCTTGTATCCCCGAACAAAATTCCTTCCAGCAGGCTGGTCTGGGCTTGAGGATAGTCTGCCAGAAGCTCCTGTACATGGTTCCGAACCCGCCAGCTTAAGCCAGCGGTGCCGGTCCTCAGTATCTCTGCCTCACCTTGGGCGGTAATCCATCCCGAAAGGCCACGGACAGCGTTATACAGGGGATAATCAAACTGACCTTGAGTTCCCGGAGGCTTGGGCTGCTCGATCTTGGCCGTAAATGCCAGCGTATCCCCCGGCCGAACAAGATCCCACCCCGCCGGAAGATTTCCCTCAACATCAAAATAAACCCGCAGACGGTATTTTTTTTTAAAAAAGTCTCCAGCCCTCGGACCTTCCTCTGAATACTCCTCTCCATCAAGAGATGGCTCCGGAGCATCCACAGGTCCCAGAATTTCGAATAACCCTACGGCCCCCTCCTCATGAAGAGACCAATCCTGCAACCCACCCGTAACCTGAACATGGCTCATAGTAAGGGGCGGAGCCAATGCCAATTTTCCCGTCTGCCCAAACCCAAATCCCACCAGGATACTGGCACAGAGGATGAGGATTTCTGGCCGCAACTCAGGGCCGAAGAAATCCAGGGGTCTCCAGAAGAAGATGCGCAGCAGCACCCATAGGAAAATCCCCAGAACAATCCACCACATGGGTTCTGGGGTGTAAACTCCTATTAAACCACCCATAAGCAAGGCGGCTAAGCGTCTAGTCCATGGATCCCTCATGGCCCCACCGTGACCAGATCAGCCATCTTGGCATAGGTCTTATTCCCAATACCGGAAACCTTTTTCAAATCCTCAGGCTGCAGAAAAAGACCATGCTCGATCCGATATTGAATAATCCGTTCAGCCAGCGCAGGCCCAATCCCCGGCAGCTTATCCAATTCGGCGGCATCGGCTGTATTGATATTAATTAAATTAGGGGAGCCTGATGCGGCACCTGCACTCGGGCTAAGGTTAGCCGTGGCGGTCTGTCCCTGGGGCTCCTGGGATCCAGCAGCTGGAAGTGCCGCAGGCTGCAGCTGCAGTACCGGTTTATAAGGCACGATGATCTTCTGACCGTCCTTTAATTTCTCCGCAGGATTGATCTGATCGATGTTCGCTTCAGGCAAAGGGCCCACCTGCTGCAAAGCGTCATTCAAGCGGGCATTCACCGGCAAATGAACCAACCCAGGCTTCTCCACCGCCCCGGACACGTAAACGATGATTTCCCGATTTTCAACCGCCCTCTCCACCATGACGGCCGAGTTGTGAGGCAGGATAAATTTCCAGACCGCTGCCACGATCAAAAGACCTAAAACTCCCCACCAAAGGTAACGGATCTTCCGCTCCAACAAAATCACCCCATAATCCTCAGGGTTACTCATCATCCCCTAAGTAATATGGGGTTTTCTCCACATTTCCCTTTAATTCCTCTCTCGAATTCCAACAAGGTTTGTCGATTTTTCCCTTCTTAACGTTTTAATAATACTGTAGCAAATGGCAAACATAATGAACAAGAAGGGAAATCCACCCAGGATCGAGGCCATTTGCAGGGCATCCAACCCTCCATCCCCGAGCATCAGCAGCAGCCCTGCAGCAGCTCCCATCGCTATTCCCCAAAACAGCTTTAAGGGAATCCTTGGGTTTTCGTTCCCTCCGCTGGAGAGCATACCCAGGACGATAGTGCATGAATCAGCCGATACGACAAAGAAGGTAAAGATGACAAAGATTAATATGAGTGAAGTGATCTCCCGGAAGGGAAACTGTTCAAACAAAACGAATACCGCACTGGAAATATCCACATTAATAGCATTGGCCAAAATACCCTGGGACACTTGATTAAGTTCAAGGCTCAACGAAGTCCCCCCGAAAATGCCAAAAAAGATCATATCCAGAAGAGTAGGCGCGATCAAAGCGCCCAGGACGAATTCTTTGATAGTGCGCCCTTTCGAAATCTTGGCGATGAACATACCGACAAAGGGGGCCCAGGCAATCCACCAAGCCCAATAAAATATTGTCCAGCTGCCCAGCCAGCCGCTCTGTCCTATGGGATCCGTCCAGAGACTCATAGCAAAAAAGTTCTGAATATAAACCCCTGTACTGTTGACAAACATATCCATAATAAATTTCGTGGGACCGAAGAGAAAGACGAAAAGGAGAAGGCCTCCGGTGGCAATTAAACTCAGATCGGAACCTATTTTTATTCCTTTCAGGTTAGGAGTACAAGCTGAAATCAGATAACAGATAATGACGATGGCCAATATTCCTAAAAGCAAGGGAATACCTTGAGGAATGCCGTAATTATAAGTAATTCCTGCCGCCAGCTGCTTGGTACCCAGACCGATGGTGGTTGTCATACCAAAAAGCGATGCCCAAAGGGTAATAATATCAATTAATTTGCCGATAGGGCCATAGATTCTATCCCCTAACAGTGGATAAAAGCAGCTGCTCAAGAGCATCGGCATCTTATTGCGGAAAATAATGACCCCCATGGCCAGCCCGATCAGGACAAAAGAAGCCCAGGCGCTGAGCCCCCAGTGAAAAAAGGAGATGGCTAAAGACCATTCAGCTGACTGTGATGGGCTAAGAGCACTGACATAAGACGGAGGGTTGAGAAAATGATTGATGGGCTCAGCAATGGACCAGAATACTAACCCCACTCCCATGCCACAACCGAAAAGCATGGCAAACCAGGAGAAGGTGCTGTATTCCGGTAAGGTATCCTGGCCTCCCAGTTTGATATCGCCGTAGCGGCTGAAGGCTAAGTAAAGGCAAAAAAGCAGGAAAAAAAGAATTCCCACAATGAACAACCAGCCCCACTGCTGAATGATGTAATCAAGAATGGTATTAGAGACATGGCTCAGCCCTTCAGAATCAACCACACCCCAAAGGAGAAAACCCACCGCTAACAGAGCTGAAATGATAAACACATAGGGATCAATATTCCCCAATAGCGCCCAATTCGCGGTTTTAGGCTGCCTATTGAGAACTTTATTGTTCTTGGAATTTGTTTCGGTTTCCATATCCATTCTCCCCTCTATCTCTGGATTTTTCTCTTCATTTAGCCTATAGTATGGTATAGACACCTGTTATCACTCTATTTTGAAATTTCAAGAAGCATAGGTGATGATGATGAATCGGTCTAGTCTGGAAGGCTTCTTTGATCCTTCTTACCTGGAAAATATATTGGGCAATTTTACACAGGCCACAGGCCTTAGAATCGAGGCCGTCAACTATCGCGGTGAGACCTTTTCCATTCCGGGAAGTTTAGACAGGTCTCCTTTCTGCCAATGCATCCGCAACAATCCTCAGGGCAATAAACGCTGTATCGATTCCTATAAACGGGCTACCAGTGAAGCCGTCAAATGGGATGAACCCTATTTCTTCCGTTGCCATGCAGGCCTTGTGATCTGGGCTGTTCCCATCCTTAGCAAAGACATTACTTTGGGAAGCATTATCTGTGGTCAAGTTCTCCTCTGGAAGCCGGATCGCTTTTTTATTCAGGAATTACAGGATATTAGTAAAGGGCTTAAAATCGACCCCGAGGAATTAAATCAAGCGGTTCCCAATCTCTCCATCATATCCGCCGACCAGGCCCAGGCTGCCGCTAATCTTCTCTTTGTGGTGGTCAGCCATATCCTTAAAAACAATCTTCGGGCCTTTGAAGAGGAGAAAGCCTACAAGGTCTTGCAACAGCAGCTCCATGACCAAATACTCAAGCGCAAAAAGGGCCCCCGGAGAACGGATATTTCTTATGAATCCATCTTAAAAGACGAAAGAAGATTTCTGCAATACATTCGACTTGGGGATAAATCAAGAGCCTTTGCTACTTTGGAAAACTTAATCATCAAAATCTACACGAAATCCACAGGTGAGCCCCAATTAGCCAAAGACAGAATCGTTGAGTTGGCCGCTTTAACATCCCGGGCCGCCGTGGAGGGAGGTTCCGACGCGGAACAAGCCGTGACCATTCTCAGTACATTCTACAAAAAACTGGAGAATATGGAGCGGGTAGAGGAGATCATCTATTTCATTAAACAGATTGTTGATGAGTTTCTGGAAAACATCTTTATCTTAGCTGATAAAAAACATTTAAGCCTGGTCAAGGATGCCCGATCCTTCATTCTGCACAATCATGCCCAGCCTTTAACAATTGCGGATGCAGCCGAGCACCTCTTTATCAGTCCTTCTCACCTTTCCAGACTCTTTCGGCAGCAATTGGATTGTACATTTAATGATTACTTAACCCGCGTCCGGGTGGAGAAAGCCGTGGAACTCTTGAAAAAACCCGAATTCAGTGTCAAAGATGTGGCATTGGCCGTCGGCTTTCAAAACCAGAGTCATTTTGCCAAAGTCTTCCGCAAATATATAGGAGTTACGCCTTTAGTCTATAGAAACAGCCTATTTTAAACGATGAAAGGAAGTAAACAATGATCCTTAATCAATTGAAGCATTCCATTTTAGAAGGAGAAGCTGAAATAACTTATGATTTAACTCATAAAGCTTTATCTATGGGCTACCCGGCCCAGGTCATCCTGGAAAAAGGCCTGATCGCCGGTATGAACGAGATCGCGGATAAGTTTCGTGAGCGCAACGTGATCATCCCCGAAGTTCTCATGGCGACCCGTTCCATGCATGCCGGGCTCAGTCTGTTGGAGCCCCATCTCATTTCCAGCAGCCCCAATAAGCCTGGCAAAGTCATCGTCGGGACTGTGGCCGGAGATTTGCACGATATCGGCAAGACTCTGGTCAAAACCATGGTCATGTCCCTTCGTATTAAGGTCATTGATCTTGGGGTTGATGTCACCCCCAAAAAGTTTGCCGATGCTGTCCGCAAGGAAAAGCCTGAGATCCTGATGATTTCTGCCCTGCTGACCACGACGATGGGGATCATGAAGAGCATCATCGAGGAGGTGCGGCAGCAAAGTCCCAGTGTCAAGATCTTTGTTGGCGGCGCACCGGTTACTGAAGAATTTGCCAGTGAAATTGCTGCAGACTATTATTTTGAAAATGCCTTCGAGATAAGGGATTATCTCAAAGAAAATTATGATAAACTCTTCCTCCGCAAAGACTAAAGAAGTCCTGGCTTGGTCCAAAGACAAGGTTATCCCTTTAGTCAGTTGGCTCCAAATACATACTTCTCATGAAAAAGTTCGTAAAGGTTTTGTCCCCGCCCAGTTCGACATGTTGAATCCGGCGGGCAAGCTCTGCCCCCTCGGCAAAGGTCCCCTGATTGAGAAGGGCGCGAATTGCACCCAGGTGGGCTGCATTTCCTGCCATCTTAATCTTCTCAGGATCCGTATGGGGAGTCAGCCCAATGCTGAGGATGGACTCTTTCTTAAGATAGGTGGCGAAGGTTCCCGCCATGACGATGGAATCCAAATCCTGGAGCGAAATGCCGGCCAGGCTGACCAACGTTTTAATCCCGGCACATACTGCACCTTTAGCCAGTTGTAAGGCTTCGATATCTCTTTGACCTAAAGAGATATCTTTTTTATGTTGCCGGCCAAAAGCAAACACAAATTCCCAATAATCCTCTTTCTTGCGGATTCGCGACTTTAACTCATCCGCTAAGCTGCCATCCTTATGGTCAGGATCAACGAAAGCCCCTTTTCGATTAATGATACCGGCTTGGCGCATTTGGGCGATACCATCGATCAAGCCTGAACCACAAATTCCGAGGGCCTCCTCATCCCCGATGACCCGGAGCTCCACACCCTCTTCGTGGATTCGTATCCCTTCAATAGCACCGGGCTTTGCCCTCATGCCATGGAAAATGCCTGCTCCTTCAAAAGCTGGACCTGCCGCGGTAGAGCAAGCCAGCATCATTTTTTCGGTTTTTAGAACCAATTCGCAATTGGTGCCCAGGTCGAGCAAAAGATGATTTCCCTGAGCCAGCACCTCAGGCGCACCCATGAGGGCTCCCACCGTATCCCCACCCACAAAGCTCCCAATGTTAGGCAATATCTGAACGACAGCTTCCGGATTGCTCCCCAGACCCAACTCCTTGGCGGAAAACTCGAGAGCCTGATTATAGACAGAAACATAAGGTGACACAGCAAGATTGGATACATCCAGCCCCAAAAAGAGATGACTCATGGTTGTGTTGGCAACAATCGTCATTTTATAGATGGAGTTACGGTCAATCTTATGCTGACGCACCAGCTCATCGATCAGGGTGTTGATAGTGCTGCGGACTGCTTCGGTGAGCTGAAGGCGGTTCTCCACCCCCTCCCCGGCATAGGCTATCCTGGAAATGACATCGCCACCAAAGGCTGTCTGTCCATTTTCAGCAGAGACACTTCCCAGAACTTCCCCTGTCTTCAAGTCGATCAGGGCCACGGCGACACTGGTGGTACCGATGTCGATAGCCAGCCCATGCAGAGCTGTCCCATGTCCCGATTGAACATCAATCACCCTATTCTGCCAAGTGACCACAGTTACCTGATAGTCTTGTTTGCGCAGAGTCCCGGAAAGTCTCTCCAGAACTCCCAGAGAGGGAAGAATTAACCCCTGCTCCGGCATCACCTTTCTATATTCATCAACAATCCTATCCCAATCCCCACGTTCATCCTCCAGACTCGGCTGCGCTATCGTCAGAGAAATCCCGCTCAATCCGGAATCCAAAGTAATTTGGGCATCCCTGCGCAGCACTGTGTTCTTGCGATCAAATGAATTGGACAGATTTACATCGATTTCCATACCTTTTTGAGGCTTGACCTGGCAAGCAAGGCGGATGCCCTCCTCAAGCTCCTCGGCGGATAAATATCTTAAATCGGCAGAAGTTACTGCAGGCACCCCTTGAATAAAGCGGACCTTGCACTTGCCGCAGATTCCTTTGCCATTGCAAATATTATCGATCCCGATGCGGTTTTCAAATAAATTAAGCAATAAATTCTTACTGTCCCCTATCTTTACCTCTCCGTAATGCTTTATTCTGATGATCACCGTTCTCCCTCCCCTGCTTGTGTTTACGTTGGATCACTTTCGGCAAAATGCTTCAGAGTCACAGGCTGACCTGGCTCAATGAACACAATGTCCTCAAGCTTCTCACCCCGAACCAAGGCGTTGAGCAGGCCGGCATCGCCTTCCATCTCTTCGATCTCCCAGCCGAAAAAATCAGCTATTTTTTGCAGCTTTCTGTAATAGGACTCCGGCATTTCCATACCCACCGATTTAATCAGCATGGCTTTGTTGTAGTGTCCGTAAAGAGCTTGGATGATCTTCCCGGCCTTTTTCTCGCCATACTTTTCCACATATTCCAGGTACTCGTCATAGGGAGTACGGCCATAGTCCAGCCATCCCTGGCTGAAGAAATAGGTTCTGGTGTTCTTGCCGAAAAGCTCCAGATAACGAACATTGGAACCCATCAAAAGACCGATGCAATCATGAGTAGCCGGTATCAGCATCGGAACGGCTGGCGAAACTAAGTCCACCAAGGTATTGGAGCAACGGCCATAAGTCAGGACAATAAGATCATAATCCTGGCTGGCATCAATGAGCTCCTGGATTTTTTTATGGAGTTCCGCCGGTTGGGCATGATAATTAAAGTCAAGAAATTCGCACGCCATCAACTCATCGTTCTTTAGGGCTTTGATCTCATTCATGGTGGAATGGCAACCGATCAGTTTAATTTTCATAGTAATTCTCCTGATGAGGTAAAACACCCAGATACAAAATCTGAGTGTTTTACCTGTGGTTTAAGCTCTATTACTTTGGAGCACTAAGGATGATCGCTCCTGAGAGCTTTAAGAATACTATAACACATAACCAGCATGATGAGCATAAAAGGAAAGGCCGAGGCAATCGAAGCGGTCTGAAGCGCTTTTAAGGCCGCCGTACCACCCACAAGAATGAGCACAATCGTCATAGCACCTTGAACAATTCCCCAAAAACTGCGCAGTTTCTTACTGGGGTCCATGTCCCCATTGGAGGTCAGCATGGCCAGAACGTAGGTAGCTGAGTCGGCTGCGCCCACAAAGCAAGTCATGATCAACAGGATGGCTAAAGGTCCGGTTATGGCATAGAGAGGCATCTGTTGCAGCAAGGCAAACAACGCAGTAGTGTAGTCGGAGTTTACAGCGGCTTGAATTAATCCTCCGGAAATCTGGTCCAGATTAAAGGCTGCACCGCCGTAGATACCCAGCCAAATCAGGGAAAACCCAACCGGCAGCAAGGTTACGGCAAAGACAAACTCCCGAATAGTCCGCCCTTTCGATACCCGTGCTACAAACTGACCGACAAACGGAGCCCAGGCGATCCACCAAGCCCAGTAGAAGATTGTCCAGCCGCCCAGCCAATCCATATTGCCCATCCAGAAGGTTTGACCGATAAAGTTCTGCAAGTAATCCCCCAAACCTTGGGTAAAGGTATTGAGGATAAAGACTTTACCGCCAAAGTAGAAGATAAACACCATAAAAGCGACAGATAACCAAACTTTTACATTAGCTATGGACTGCATCGCTTTATGCAGGCCGGAAACTGTGGCCAAAGTAAAAACAACTGTAATCACGGCAATGACAAGGGAAATGGTCAGAGGGCTTGCCGGAATTCCCCAGATGTACTGTATTCCTGTGGCTATCTGGCTGGAACCCAAGCCCAAACTGGTGGCAATACCAAAAATAGTAGCGAATACTGCCAGAATATCGATAGCTTTACCAATCGGTCCATAAATCCGATCGCCAATGAGCGGATAGAAAGCCGAGCTAATCAGGAAGGGCAGCCCTTTGCGGAATTGGAAGTAGGCCAGAGCCAAACCGGCGATGGCAAAATTAACCCAGGCATGAATGCCCCAGTGAAAGAAAACGACCCGCATGGAAGTTTGCATAGCTTCCACGGTTCCAGGCTCTCCGAAAGGCGGACTGTTAAAATGCATAATGGGTTCCGCAACAGACCAAAAGACCAAACCAATGCCCATACCCCCGCCAAAGAGCATGGCAAACCATTGGAAATTGCTGAATTCCGGTTTGTCATCATCAGCACCCAGCTTGATTTTCCCGTAACGGCTGATAGCTATACCAAAAACAAAGATAATAAAAATTGCAACAGCTAAAAGGTAAAGCCAGCCGAAATTCGTGGTTAATAAGGCAAATACTTTATTGACTACATTGGCCATGTTTTCAGGTAAAAATACTCCCCACAGAACAAACAACAGGGCAATGGCTGAAGAAATATACAATACGGTGTTTTGCTTCTTCTCAACTCCCATATTCACTCACCTCTCCAAATTTTTCAATAATCCGAAAATTTGCTATTGAGAGAAATCAGCGGCAGAGGTGTAACCAACGCCGCTGATTACATTGTCCTAACGGATAGCGAAGCAACGAGTATTGACCCATGCCCTCTCTATTTGGCTAAAATCTTATTGGCAAGCTCAACAGCATCGTCCGCAGTTTCCGCCCATCCATCCGCACCGATCTCATCAGCCCATACCTGGCTGGTGGGGCCGCCGCCTACCAACACTTTATAGCTGTCTCTTAAATTCTTCTCTTTCAGATATTCGATCAGTTCTTTTTGCTTGATCATGGTAGTGGTCAGCAAGGCGCTGGCTCCGATGATATCTGCTCCTACTTCCTGAGCCTTAGCCACAAAGCCTTCCGCTTTGATGTCTGTACCAAGGTCAATTACTTTATATCCTGCCGCTGTAAACATAGCGCCCGTTATATTTTTACCGATATCGTGGATATCTCCTTCCACAGTGCCCAGGACGATTTTACCCTTGGATTCCCCTTCACTCATTCCTTTCTTAGCAATTTCCGGCTCCAGGATAGCTAAACCAACTTTCATCGCTTCAGCCGACATCATGACATCCGGTAAGAACATCTCCCCTTCTTTCCATGCTGTGCCCACAACCTCAATTCCCTTGACCAGACCCGACTGAACTGTATCCACCAAATCAAGATCTTCATCGACAGCCTTTTGGGAAAGTTCTGCTACGATATCTTCATCTCCGTCAATAATCGCTTGTCTCAGTTCATCCAATAAACTCACGATAATTCCTCCTGTCATTTTTCATTATTACGTACTTGTTATTCTTCTCCAACTTCCTTACCCCGCTGGGCAATGAAGGCCTGAAGTTTTGCATCTACCTCTGGATCCAAGGCAGGAGGCACATAATCGGCCAGAATCTGCTGCCAGCGGGTATGAGCGCGCTGCTTCGCTTCCAACTTGTCTTTTGCCCAGGTATCATAGGCGCTTCGATCACTGAGGGTGGGGGTATAGAACTCCCGCTTATGGTTTTTGCGCGTATGCTTCTGGGTCAGGAAATGCCCCCCGGGCCCTACTTTCTCTATCACGTCAAAAGCCATGCCGTCTTCGTCAAAGGTATAGCCCTTCATATAGTGGAGAAGCATACCGGCAATTTCATCATCCATGATGAATTTCTCATAAGACATCGCCATGAAATATTGGAGAATTCCTGCTGTATGGAGAACAAAGTTAACACCGGTCAGATTAGCTGCCATCAGCGTCATCATGGACTCGTAACCGGCTTGGGCATCCACGGTCTTAGAGTCGTTCAGCCCGCCGCCGGAACGGCTGGGTACTCCATAAAAACGGGCCAACTGAGCACTTGCTGAGATAAAGAGAGCGCATTCGGGACTGCCGATGGCAAGACTGCCGCTGCGCATATCGCTTAAAGCGGAAGTAGAACCATAAATAACAGGGGTTCCCGGGTTAATGCTTTGTGCTAAAGAGATTCCGGCTAAAACCTCGGCATTCTGCAAGGACAAGGTGCCTGCCAAAGCTGCAGGCCCGGTAGATCCGGCCATAACCAGAGAAGCTATGATCACAGCCTGACCTGCTTCCGCATAAGCCATCAAGGCTCCCAGCATTCTTTCGTCATATTTCAGAGGTGTTAAGGAGTTAATCAAGGAAACCAAGACCGGTTTTTCTTTAATCACATCTTTGCCGCCGAAGAGGATAGCAGCTATTTCAACGGAATCTTCCGCCCTTTCTTTTCCTTCGGCACTTCCCATAAAGCACTTATCCGAGTTTTTAATCGAACTGTAAAGCATCTGTAAATGACGAACGCCATCAGGAATGTCCTGAGGTTCTGCCATGGTGCCGCCGGAAAGATGCATATTTTTGCTGGCTCCGGCTAGTTTGGCGAAGTTCTCGTAATCCTGCAAGGTGGTTTTACGCCGGCTGCCATCCAATTCGTAAATGAAGGGGGCTCCATAACCAGGCATAAAGACAATATTATCGCCGCCGATCACTACATTGTTTTCGGGGTTGCGGGCATGAAGGGTAAACTCTGCTGGTGCAGATTTGAGTTTGGACTCCACAAATTCACGGGTCAAATAGACTCTCTTTCCTTCGACCTTTTGCCCCTCCCGGCGAAAAACCTCTAAAGCCGGTTCGTACTCAAACTCAATACCGATTTCTTCAAGGATCTTCATGGTGTTTTCGTGAATTTTTTGAACTTGGTCCTCGGTCAGGATATTGTACTTAGGTAACAATTGACCCACCCCTTTTTTGAAATTTTTACATCAAATTAAGTTAAGTCAAGAAAATAGTTTTAGAAAATCTTGAGCAAAGGATGCTCTGTGGTTCCCAGCTTAACTCCGCTCAGCTTGTTGTTATAGGCAATCATGGCATCTGTGGTTGCTATAGCGCGATAAACCCAGGGAGCGTTCATCATGGGACCATAGAGAATGAAATCGGCACCTTGTGTGATCGGATAAGTGAAGACCGCAGCTCCAGCAACTTCGAAGAAAGGTGTTCCTTTGGAACGCATTTTCTTCCAGAGATAGACTGCATTGGATGGTGCGCAGCCACCGGGATAACCGAACTGCTCTTTGACTACATTGATCGCTTCCGTCGTCCAGCTTGAACTAGCCACATCCAACACTCCCGGATCGACAAGGAATTGCTCTACGCCGGCCCGTTTAGCCGCCGCAATCAGTCCCTCTTTATCGTCCTTGCCCTGGAGAAGATCGATTCTGGCGTTGGGTTTTAAAGCCTTCTTACTAAAAGCCAGGATGACTGCCGTCTTGATTCCCGCTTCTTTGATGGCGGCAAGTTCTTCTTCGGTGTAATGCTCTTCGATGGAATTATAGATCAGTCTTTTCTGGATCTCGGGGTCCTTGCCCAGGTTTTTTAAAGTTCCTACCCGAACCTCCGGGCTGATACTATCCAAGAGGAAGGGAGCCGTGGTGTTTTCTAAAATAAATTCTACGTATTTTGTAAGGGCTTCAACAGATTCTCCCAAGACATCAATGATAAATGGATTACCTGTTTCCGCGCTTAATTCAGCTTCCTGATCCAGCAAAGCTTTGGCTGCGTCTTTGTCGAAAATTCCCTTTTGGCCATCTGAGACAATCTTATGGCCCCGATAAAAAATACTGCCGATGAGCACTGTTGGATATTCTCCCGGCTGACCACCAACCTTAACCCCGTTGATGTCGTAAACATGTTGTTGAACAGTAAATTTGAACATCTGACTTCCTCCTATGCAAAATGTTTTTTGTTCTTGTCAAAATAATGTGTTGTTTGGCCCTCCTTATTTTCCGTCTATTCTAACAATTCTGATGCATTGAATATATCAAAAATAAATCGCCTAATAAATAATGCATTTCTGCTTATTTTAACGCTATCCTATCATAATCATCAACTTGAGTTTGAAGACTAAAAAAAGCTGTTGCTCAACAAACGTCACCGTTCATTTTGCAACAGCTTTATCCTACATCCATGTCACTTAAACCGGAGAGATAGCCCAAGGTTCTCGCTTTAAGACCTTCCTGGAGGCTAACCTACTTCACAACGACATTGACCAGCTTACCCGGCACCGTTACGATCTTAAGGATCTGTTTGCCTTGAGTCCATTCCCCAAGCCTGGGCAGCTGCCGGACCTGTGCTTCCAATTCCGCCGCGGAAATCTGGGCCGGAACCTGAATCCGATCCTTAACCTTCCCATTGATCTGCAGGACCACAGTGACCTCTTCCTGGACCAGAGCCTCTTCATCCATTTGCGGCCACTCCCGGCTATGGATGCTGTCCTCATGGCCCAATTCACTCCAGATTTCTTCCGTAATATGGGGTGCAAAGGGCGCCAGCAGGATGAGAATGCTCTCCAAGGCTTCCCGGGCCACCGCCAAATTCACCTGGGGCTGTTCTTTGTACAGATAAAGGGCATTGACCAGTTCCATAATGGCACTGACGGCTGTGTTGAAGTTGAAGCGTGCTCCCACATCCGAAGTAACTCTTTGAATGGTTTGGTGGGTTTGACGGCGCATGTCCTTGGCAGCTTTGTCCAGCTCTCCAAAATCATTGGCTCCCGTCTCTGAGGCCTTTTCTTTTAGGACTTCTTCGTATTGAGCCGCCAGACGCCACACCCGGTTGAGGAAGCGGTAGCACCCTTCCACCCCTTGGTCGCTCCATTCCAAATCCCGCTCCGGCGGAGCTGCGAAGAGGATGAAGAGGCGGGCCGTATCGGCACCATATTTAGAAATAATTTCTTCAGGACTTACCACATTACCCTTGGATTTGGACATTTTAGCCCCGCCCAGGCAAACCATCCCCTGAGTAAGCAGGTTAGCAAAGGGCTCATCGACTTTAAGATAGCCAAAATCCCGCAGGGCCTTAGTAAAGAAACGCGAGTACAGCAAATGGAGAATAGCATGCTCTACTCCGCCTACATATTGATCCACATTCATCCAGTGATCCGCAGCTTCTTTGGCGAAGGGGAGCTGAGCATTGTGAGGATCAGTATAGCGGAGGAAATACCAGGAGGAGCACATAAAGGTGTCCATAGTGTCTGTTTCACGACGGGCCTTACCGCCACAGGTGGGACAGGTGGTTTGTTTAAAGCTTTCCGAGGTGGTTAATGGATTTTCCCCCGCTTTAAAGACTACATCATCCGGGAGCATGACAGGGAGTTGGTCCTGAGGTACGGGAACAATTCCGCAATGATCGCAATAAATCATGGGAATAGGAGCTCCCCAGTAACGCTGACGGGAAATAAGCCAGTCACGGAGGCGGAAATTGACTTTCCGTTCTCCAAAGCCATCCTGCTCAGCTTTATCACACATCTTCTCCCAGGCTTCCATATTCTTGAGAGCATCATACTCGCCGGAATTCACCATAATTCCTTCTTCAACAAAAGCTGCTTGAAGAGGAGCATCCTTTTCCTCCACAGGAGTTCCCTCAGGAAGAATAACCGTCTTAATGGGAAGCTTATACTTCCCGGCGAACTCAAAGTCCCTTTCATCATGGGCCGGTACACCCATAACCGCTCCCGTTCCGTATTCAAAAAGAACATAGTTAGCGATCCAGATGGGTACTTTTTCCCCGCTATAGGGGTTAATGCAGTAGGCTCCGGTAAACAGGCCTTCTTTTTCGGTTTCGGTGGAGGTCCGGGCGATTTCATTCAGCCCCTTCATCCGTTCGATAAAGACTTGCACGTCGTTTTCGTATTCCGTACCGGCAATCAGCTTTTGCACCAAAGGATGCTCCGGCGCCAGCACCACATAACTTACGCCGAAAATCGTATCCACCCGGGTGGTATAGACCCGAATTTTATCCTCGTGGTTCTCCAGGTCGAATTCCACTTCGGCTCCTTCAGAACGGCCGATCCAGTTTTTTTGCATGGTCTTCACTTTATCAGGCCAGCCGGGGAGCTTTTCCAGATCGTCCAAAAGCACTTGAGCATAGTCCGTAATCTTAAAGAACCACTGCTCCAGATCTTTTTTGGTCACGGCAGTGTCACAGCGTTCACAGGCTCCATCCACCACCTGCTCGTTGGCAAGAACAGTGGCACAGGAAGGACACCAGTTGACGCCAGCTTTTTTCTTATACACCAAGCCATGTTTGTAAAACTCTAAAAAGACCCATTGCGTGAACTTGTAATAGTCAGGATGACAGGTCGTAACCTCCCGATCCCAGTCATAGGAGATTCCCATTTCTTGAAGCTGCCTTTTCATATTGGCGATATTTTTCCAAGTCCACTCAGACGGCGGCGTTTGATTCTTAATGGCCGCATTTTCTGCCGGCAACCCAAAGGAATCCCAACCGATAGGATGCAGAACATTGTAACCCCTCATCCGCTTAAAGCGGGCGATGACATCCACTATAGAATAATTCCGGACATGTCCCATATGCAGATTGCCGGAAGGGTAAGGAAACATCGCTAAAGCATAGAATTTGGGTTTATCAGAATGCTCTTCGGCTTGATAATCTTTTCTGTCCACCCATTTCTTTTGCCATTTAGGTTCAATCTCTGAAAAAAGATACTTCTCTTGCACTGTAATTTTCCCCCTTAAAAATAGAGCCTAATTGTAAAACGGGTTAAAGTTTCCCTTTAAAAACAAAACTCCCGTCCCCTAAAGGGACGAGAGCATACTCCCGCGGTACCACCCAATTTCAACAGCACTTCATCGATGGTAACGGCTCGCACCGGCACTCATTATTACCTGAGCACAGCTCCAGGGCGAGCGCTTACCAAAGTCTCACAGCAACTCTCACCGACCGTTGCCTCTCTGAAATGAGGTTGTTTGGGCTTATTCCCCTTCATTGCTTTTCGCAAGTTTCCTATATAATAATCCAAGATTCGGCATCATGTCAACTATCAAGAGCTGATCACCGGCGCGTCTCCCCAGAGCCGCTCAAGGTTGTAGAATTCCCGCTGGTCCGGAGTCATAACATGAATTACCAAGTCTCCGCAATCCACAAGAACCCATTTGGCCTCCTGCAGCCCTTCCACTCTTAAAATAGTCACTCCCAATTCGGGGAGCTTCTCGGAGAGGTTATCAGTGATCGCCTTAACTTGAGTGGTGGAATTTCCGGTTGTGATCAAGAAATAATCTGTGACCATGGAAATCCCTTTGAGGTCAAGCAGAATGGTCTCCCGGCCTTTTTTGTCTTCAACAAGGTTTACTGCGCCATGCAATTGCTTATCTGTCAGCAAATTTTTGCCTCCTTTTTAAATCTTCATAGGTAAGCAGTGTTTGAGGATGGATGCTCCGCTTACTTTTACGCAAATAATTTAAAGTATGTTCAACACACATCAGTGTACCATTCTCAAGATTATCATACAAGGATTGTCGTAGTTTGTCTACATCGGGAAAAGAACGCTGAGGTTCCGTTAGATCAGCACTATAAATTAGCATCTCCAGGCTTTCCATTCCCGGAGCTCCTAAAGTGTGATGAGCTATAGCCGCCAATACTTCCTGATCCTTGTAGCCATATTCACACTCCAGCCAGTAAGCTGCCAGAGGACCATGGAGACTATGAGGATTGTCTTCGTCCTCAGGATAGCGAATTAAATTCCACTCTTTCGCCATAGCTATCTGTTGCGTAAAATCAATTTCTTTCTTAAGGTCATGCAAATAGGCAGCAATCTGAGCCCTCACGCCATCCACCTGGTGCTTTATGGCCAGCTCCTGAGCCCACCGGACAACTCCCAAGGTATGACTAAACCGCTTCTTTGACATGGAACTGTAAGCTAAATTGTAGGCTTCCTGAATATCCAAAATCACCAGAACCTACTTTCCAAATATATGCTAAAGAAAACCCGGCTTCACCACGAAGACACTGTCTTCGCACATGTTGCTTTAAACCCATGCTTGCCAATGAGGTGAAGTCGCCGGTTGCACTTATGCTTAAAAGTATATAGCGCAAGCTTATACTTTCTGACAGTGCGAGAAGACCCTTCTGACCTTTTGGGCAAGAGGGTCTTCCAGAACTATGATTTTTACATCTGCTGTTTAGGTCTTGCCTCATTGACCGTTAAAGGCCGGCCGCCGAAATCCTTCCCATTAAGGTCTTCCGCCATACGTGCCGCATCCTCATCTTCAACCTCTACAAAACCAAAACCTCGTGAGCGCCCTGTCTCACGATCCGTAATGATACGACTGCTTATCACTTGACCATACTGGCCAAAGAAAGAGTTGAGATCTTCAGATGTAGTGTTCCAGGGTAAATTTCCGACATAAAGGGTTGCCATATTTGCTGTCACCTCTTGCTTATTGGATTCGAATTTAGTATGAGCAAAAGCTCCAGAACTATACTTACCTGATTTTGTAATCCACAAACCAAACTATAACGCTAAACTATAAAACTAAGCCCTATACAAATCTGCCTCTTCAATATAAAGACGAACGGATTCAGGAAGCAAATAGCGAATGGGCTTCCCTTCTTTGACCCGGGAACGTATATCGGTGGAAGATATGGCTAAAGCAGGCACATCGAAAAGATGCATATGAGGCAGAAATTCCGGATAATCCCGTTTCAATTCTTCAAGAAACTCATGAGGGTCAAATCCAGGGCGGGAAGCCCCGATGAAATGGCTGAGGGATAAAACAGACTGCACCTCTCTCCAGGTGAAAATCTCGCGAAATGCATCTGCTCCCGTAATAAAATACAGCTCATGCTGCGGATAAAGCTCATGCATATCCTTAAGGGTATCCACAGTATAGGAATAACCTTCACGGAGGATTTCCAGATCAGAGACTTCAAAAAATCTGTTATCCCGAACAGCACGTTTGACCATTTCATAGCGATCCCCGGGAGAGGTTACCCTACGGCCAACTTTATGGGGAGGATTACCGGTGGGGATAAAAATCACTTTCTCCAAGGCAAATTCATGGCGGGCCATTTCGGCCGCCACCAGATGACCATAATGCAAGGGATCAAAGGTCCCTCCCATAATCCCTATTCTTTTGGGTGGAGCATTAATGTTCATAGCCTTTGCTTCCTCGACTGCTTACTGCTTTCATACCTATTATAGCACCTTATCCTTTGCGAAGATAAGGCTTATCGCGGCAGGTCGATCATGGGCTTCTTCTTCGACTCACGATAGAGCAGAAAATTTCTCCCAATGACCTGAACCAACTCTGCAGAGGTGCGTTCCGCCAATTCTGCGGCCGCGCTTTGTACATCTTCCATGCTGTTGGGGAGCACTCTCCCTTTAATTAACTCCCGGGCTTCCAGAGTCTCATCGGCTTGTGCTATGACAGCTTCTGTGACTCCTCCTTTACCAATCTGTAAGATAGGATCCATCTCATTGCCCATGGAGCGTAAAAAACCTTTTTGTTTTCCGGTCAACACCGCAAAACCTCCTAACTTATCTTCTCACCTTTTCTTACTCTTCCCACTCGAACTCTATCCCAGCAATCTGAACCTTATCTCCCACTTTTATACCTTCATCCAGCAAAGCGCGTTCAATTCCCATAGCCTTGAGGATATTCTGGAAGCGATAAAGTCCATCCTCCCTCTCGAACATAGTCATCTGCACATGTTTCTCAACTTCCTTACCGGAGACAACAAAGAAATCCCCTTCACGGGTCAGTTCAAAGCGATGCGGAGCTGACGCTTGGGTCAGTTTATGCTGTTCCTCATCCCGTACGAAGATCTGGGGTGCAGGAATTTCCGGCAACGCTTTCGCGGCAGCATAAACCAATTCCTTTAGTCCTTCCCCTGTAGCTGCAGATACCGGGAAAATACGGTAGGCTTCCCCCAGCTTCTCTGCCAGGCGCTGCAGATTTTCCTCCGCACCGGGAATATCCATTTTATTGGCCACGATCAAGATCGGGCGATTAGCCAGCTCCTGACTATATTGGCGAAGCTCTCCCGTAATAATTTGAAAATCTTCCAGGGGATCCCGCTCCTCAGAGCCTGCAATATCCAGGACATGAAGAATCAGACGGGTTCTTTCCGTATGTCTGAGAAATTCATGACCCAGTCCGGCTCCGGTGTGAGCCCCTTCAATCAGCCCAGGAATATCCGCCACCACGAAACTTTCCCCATCCTCCAGCTCAACTACCCCAAGATTAGGCACCAGCGTAGTAAAATGATAATCCGCAATCTTGGGCTTAGCCGCAGAGATTCGGGAAATGATCGTCGACTTGCCTACATTAGGAAATCCCACCAGTCCCACATCGGCCAAAAGCTTCAGCTCCAGAAGGAGATTCCGTTCCTCTCCCGGTTCGCCATTTTCTGCTACAGTGGGAGCTTTATTGGTATTGCTCATAAAACGGGCATTACCGCGACCGCCTCTGCCGCCATTGGCAACGACAACTTTTTGTCCATGCTCAATCAAGTCGGCAAGGATTTCCCCTGTGTCTGCATCTTTAACAACGGTACCTACGGGAATGCGGACACTCATATCTTCCCCGCTCTTCCCGTGCATATTCTTTCCCTGTCCATGTTCCCCGCGATCAGCCTTATAATGGCGTTTGTAGCGGAAATCCACCAAAGTCCTGAGTCCTTCATCGGCGACAAATATGACCTTGCCGCCCCGCCCCCCATCGCCACCGCTGGGGCCACCCTCAGGAACGTATTTTTCACGGCGGAATGCCACAGCCCCGGCTCCGCCGTCTCCACCTTTAACATAAATTTTTGCCTGATCGTAAAACATGCACTATCCCCTTCTGATCCCTAAGCCGATCAACTATTGTGCTATAAATTCCTGTTCAGAGTCTTTATAGCAGCAGCTCTGTTTCCATACCACCTTATCGTCATCAAGCAAAAATAAACTGCAAAGAGCTTCGCCAGTTCCTAATTTGATTTCAACGACAGGCTCCTCTAACCCTTTATAACGCTTAAAAACTGCCTTCACACATTCTTTAGTGTACCCGTATAAGACTTCTCCATATTCCTCTTGCCAAAATTCTTGCCAAAAGCGCTCTTTTTTCAAGGCACTATCGAGCTGAACTTCAACCCAAAGACCTTCCTTGCGCAGCTCCACAACCAAACCCAGCAAGATAGCACCGACAATCTCCTGAGGAATCTGCCCGATATCTTGCTCAGCTTCCAAGCCACTGATCCCCTCCTGCATATAAAGCAAAGCTCGATCCGCCTTGCCCAACTGCAGATAGCCCTTGATGACTTGCCAGTGATTAAAAAAGTCGTGGCGCTGCAGCCGGTAGTGGTCCAATTGTTCTGTCAGAAGAGTTCGTTCTAAGGAGGATTTACCAGGCACTGTCTTCAATCCTTTCTGGGGCTTATTCCGCATATAGCACATAACACAAAACCCCCGGGATTCTCCCAGGGGTGCGATTGTGATTTCCTTTAAGCTTGAGCAGCCTGGCGCTCAGGATAAATGCTAACTTGTTTGCGGCTACGGTCTTTACGCTCGAATTTAACATAGCCATCGATGGTTGCAAAGAGGGTGTCATCCTTACCCAAACCACAGTTCTTGCCAGGATGAAACTTCGTTCCCCGTTGACGAACGATAATGTTCCCCGCGGTAACGAATTGACCGTCTCCACGCTTTACGCCCAGACGTTGAGCATTACTGTCACGACCATTTCGAGAACTACCTACCCCTTTTTTATGGGCAAATAATTGCAGATTCATTTTTAACATGGAGTCCACCTCCTCCGATTAATTTTCACATATTGCTCACCATAGTTCTGTTGAATTCCTTCAACCCCTAAAACCATGGTTCCTAAAATCCATTGGGCATGATCCAGTGTCCCAGGCTCACATTCAGGGAGAGTACAGCTTAAAAACCCTTGCGGGTCGTCCACTTCAACCTCCGGTTTACATGGAAGATAACATTCCAAGCCGTTGACCGCTGAGATACTCAACGCAGATACGGCGGCACAGACAATATCCAATCCGTACTCGGCATATCCTGCGTGCCCACACAATTCAAACTTGCGAATCCGTTGGTTGTCATCCAACCAAAGATTCAAAGTAATACCCTGATGTTTCATCTTATGCTTGGATAGCTTCAACCACTACTTTAGTGTAGGGTTGACGATGTCCTTGTTTACGGCGATAGTTCTTTTTGGATTTAAACTTGAAAACAATTATCTTTTCGCCTTTACCATGCTCAACAACTTTGAGAAGAGCTTTGGCACCATCGACAACCGGGGTACCAACTTTAACAGCACCATCTTTCTCTACCAAGAGAACTTTATCGATGGTCACGGTATCTCCCACGTTGGCATTAAGCTTTTCCACGAAGAGGACCTTGCCTTCTTCAACACGGAATTGCTTACCTCCTGTTTCAATCACTGCGTACATTATTTACACCTCCCATGCCTAGACTCGCCTTGTCAGGCCGGTTTGTTTCAATCTCCTTGCAAAAAAGAAATTATGACACAAAAACCTGTTAAAATGCCTGTTTCGCGCGGTTGCGGTGAGAAGTCACCACATTTAGATATTTTAGCACTAAGTGCTCTATGCTGTCAATTGCTTCTAAGCTTTCCCATGTTTTTTTATTATTATTTTTTGATTCGGCACCATTTATATTTATATCTTTCCGAAGCCATCGCAATGGGGACAGGGATGTCCATACCTTACCTCGAGGGTTTGTCCGACTTTTTTGCGCGTCATTTCCACCAATCCCAATTGAGTCAGACCCATCACCTGACATTTCAGTTTATCCCGTGCTACCGCCTTTTCCAGCACCTGCAAAAGCTGCTCTTTATCTTCCTCTGAAGTCATATCGATAAAATCAACAACGATGATCCCGCCCAAATTCCGCAAACGCAGTTGTCTGGCAATCTCAAGAGCCGCTTCTTGATTGATGTGCAGGATGGTATCCTGAAGTGATTTATCCCCCACATATTTACCGGTATTCACGTCGATAACTGTCAAGGCTTCAGTTTGTTGAATAACCAAATACCCGCCGCTTTTCAGCCATACCTTAGGCTGGAGAGCCTGGCGGATCTTATCATCAATGCCGTAATCCGAGAAGATATCCTCTTTATAAACCAATTGCACATGGTTCGCAGCCGGATGGCCTAACTCCCGTAAAGCGTTGCGCATCCCCTCTGCAACGTCGGGTTGATTAACGGTAATGATTTTTACTTCCTGATCCACCCAATCCCGGATCGCCCGGGAGACCAGATCTACATCCTGATGAACCAAACCAGGTATGGACACGTAAGGGATTTTTTTCTCCAAGCGATCCCACAAAGCTACAAGTTCTCTGAAGTCAGCGGCAAGCTCCTTGGCCTCAATTCCCTTAGCCAAGGTCCGGACGATGATTCCTTTGTCTTCCGGGCAGGCTTCACGGGCTATCTCCCGCAGCCGCGTTCTCTCTGCTTCTTCCGTAATCTTTCGCGAAACACCTATATATTTAGTGTTTGGCATCAGGACAGCATAACGGCCGGGGATGGTGAGATTGGTCGTGATTCTTGCTCCTTTGGAACCTACCGGTTCTTTGGTGACCTGAGCCAGCAGCTCCTGGCGGGGCTTGAGCACCTGCTCCACCCGCAGTTCATTTGACGGGGGAAGTTTCTCATCTTCCTCATACTGAAATGGCAAGGCATCTCCCACATAAAGGTAAGCATTCTTGTCCAAGCCAATGTCGACGAATGCCGCCTGCATACCCGGCAACACATTGATAACCCGCCCCCGGTAGATATTGCCAACCACTCGGGAAATTAAGCCTTCCTCTTCATGAACCTCAACCAGTTCTCCATCCTCCAGCACTGCTGCCCGCATTCTTTGGGCCTGACCCTGCAGAACAATCTCTTTCACGGGTGGTTCCTCACTTCCCGAAGGCCTCATCCAAGGGAGAGAACTTTTGCCCTTCGTAGCTTACATAAATTCCTGTGCGCTTAATGCGAAGATGCTCCAAATCCAAGGGGAGATTTTCCAAATCGCCAAGACTTCCCAGAACTTCCTCCGGTCGGACACTGCCCTGGTTTCCCACTTCAACTTCGATGTCAAAGATGGCCTCATCGCCCTGGATCTTGCCTGCCAATACTTTAACCCAGGGTCTTATATCTTTTTCAACTCTGCCCTTCTTACTATAACGTATATAGGGCACTTGCTGTCTCGCCAGCCAAGCTTCGATACCCTCTTGCAACCGTGCTTCGCTCACAGGCAGGCCCAAAGAGGCAGTGACTTGATAACTGGCCGAATTTAATACTGCCATTAAAGCTTTGGCTGCCTGGGTTACATATCTGCCTTCAATGAGACGAATCCCCGTAGGGAGCTGCTCCTGCAAACGGCCCATGAGCTCTTTTAAATCCATTTCCTGGGCTAATTCAATATCCACATACTCCTGTTCGCCTTCGACACCCACCGCCAAAGCAGACCCAAAGGCAATCTTCGGGTGAGGATTAAACCCCTCCGAATAAGCCAGGCGGACATTTGCCCTGCGCAGGGCCCGTTCAAAAACTCTGGCCAAATCCAAATGCGCAATATATTTCGCTTCTTCCATTTTGGTATAGGCGATTCTTACCCTCAAGGTCCTCACCCTTTCAAATCAATCTGTAACCCTCGTTCAGGACAGATACCGCACCCTGTGCAATCCACATACCGGCAATCCAGTGTCCTTGACTCTTTCAACGCCTTGTGATGTTCATTCATGAGGAAACGTTTATTCACACCGCTCTCAATATGATCCCAAGGAAGTATATCGTCATAATCCATCGCCCGATGAGCGTAAAAATGAGGATCAAGCCCTAGTTCTTCTATGCACTCCAGCCATGTTTCATACTTAAAATGCTCATTCCAGCCATCGAACTTACAGCCTTTCCGGACGGCCAATTCCAAGACGTCGGCCAGGCGCCGGCCTCCTTTAGCAAAAACTGCCTCCAAATAGCTTGTTTCTACATCATGATAATTATACTTAATGCGGCGATCCCGCAACTTTTCACGCAGATACTGTTGTTTTTGTTTTAGGGAGGCCGTTCCTTCCTGGGGCTCCCATTGAAAGGGAGTATGGCTTTTGGGGACAAAGGAACTGGTGGACACCGTCACATTAACATTCCGACGGCCTAAGCGCGTTCCCAGCTCGACTACCTTTTTGGCCATAGCTACAATCCCGTCCAAATCCTCCTGAGTCTCCGTAGGCAAACCAATCATAAAGTAGAGCTTGATGCCGGACCATCCCGCTTTGAAGGCAGATTCCGCCGCATCAAGAAGATTCTCCTCGGTGACCCCTTTATTGATCACATCCCGCAAGCGTTGGGTTCCCGCTTCCGGAGCGAAAGTAAGCCCGGATTTTCTCACCTTTTGAACTTCTTCAGCCAGCTTCACATCGAAAGAATCCAAGCGCAGCGAAGGTAAGGACACACTGACTTTATCATCGCTGTACTTATCCAGGATTCCCCGAATAACCGGTTGAATACAACTGTAGTCTCCGGTGGAAAGGGAGGTTAAGGAGATTTCCTCATAGCCTGTGGACTTAACCAGCTCTTCCGCATGCCTCAGCAATGTTTCCGGCGAACGTTCACGCACCGGGCGATAGAGCATCCCCGCTTGACAAAAGCGGCAACCTCTTGAACATCCACGCATGACCTCAAGCATCATGCGATCGTGAACGATCTCCATATAAGGGACAATGGGGCTAGTGGGGAAGTAGCTTTGATCCAAATTGCGAACGATAGCCTTTTGGACTACCTTGGGTACCCGGGGATCTGCTTCTATGAACCCAATCCGTCCGTCTTCCAGGTAATGGACCTCGTAAAATTCCGGGACATAAGCCCCCTCCACCTGAGCTACTTTTAAGAGAAACTCCTCCCGGGGAACCGGATCTTCCTTCTGCTCTTGAATTAAACGAAGCAGTTGGGGCAGAGTTTCTTCCGCCTCTCCGATCATCAGGAAATCAATAAACGGGGCGAGCGGCTCCGGGTTATAGGCACACGGACCACCGGCAATGACCCAGGGATGCTCCGGCCCCCGGTTTTTAGCTCGCAGCGGGATCCCGGCCAAATCCAGCATATTAAGGATATTGGAAAAACTCATCTCGTATTGCAAGGTAAATCCTACCACATCAAATTCCTGTAAGGGGCGGTAGGATTCCAGAGCATAGAGGGGAATATGGCCCTCCCTCATCCTATCCTCCATATCCACCCAAGGAGCAAAGACCCGTTCACATAGAAAATCCTCATAGGAGTTTACCAAATGATAGAGAATTCTCAAACCAAGATGGGACATTCCCACTTCATAGACATCCGGGAAAGCAAAAGCCATCCGAACTTTGCTATGCTCCCAATCTTTACGAATTGCATTCCACTCTGTGCCAAGATATCTGCTCGGCTTTAATACCTTGGGCAGGAAACGTTCCACCTGCTTACGAATATCTGCCGCATTATAATCGGTCATGATTAAAGCTAGTCCTCCTTGTTATGCGAGTTAGTTGGTAATTATCTATTATATCACAAAGTTGGAGGATTTGCACAAACCAAGTCGGCATAAGGTTTCGCAAAAGCAAGTTTTTTACAGCCATTATTCTAAATAACCGCCTCAAAGCTTCCCCACCGGACAATGTATCCCTTTCTTCAGCATTCCTTCCACTACTTGAGTTTCCGTTAAAGTCCGCTCAATTCCAAAAGCCTCACCTCCGGGCAGATGGATAAGTGCATAGCGGTCCGGAGTCAAATCTTCCACGATACGTATGAGAGGGGTTTCTGCCGTCACGGCGATGGCCTTGCTCTTCATAATTCCTTTATGGAGAAGTTCTTCTTTTTTACGGGTAATTTGACGTAAGAAAGTAATTCTTGCCGAGTCAATTTCCTTTTGTCCCGATACCCAAAAGAATCCGGCTAAAAGGAAGCAGGTGGCAATTCCTTCATAGATCTCTTTCCCAACCAGGACCAAACCTGCTACGGCAAGGATCAGCCCAAAGAATTGACCTGCCCGGGCCAGGAATTTCGTGGCCTGAACAAAGCCAAAGGCATCACAGAATAAGGCACGAACCACCCTTCCCCCATCCAGGGGGAGAACCGGTGTAAGATTAAAAACAGCCAGCCAGAAATTAAGCTGAACAAAGGCCTCCGCTGTGGGCCCCGTCCAGATTCCTTCCCAGCGCAAGGCCTGAGCCCCAAAAAGAAGAATAAGATTAAAGACAGGCCCGGCTAAAGCCATCATGCTTTCCTCAAGTCTCCTACCTTCAAAAAGATCCTCACAATGGGCTACTCCGCCAAAAGGATAGAGCTCCAGCCCATTAACCCTAAAACCATAAGCTTTAGCAGTCAGCAAATGCGCCAGTTCATGTCCTATGACCAGGAGGAAGATAAGAAGAGCCTGGGTAAACAATCCCAGGACCCCATAAGCAAGCAGAACCAACCAAAATGTCGGGTGAACTTTTATGCTGAGCCCTTGAATACGAGCAATCTCCATCGCTTTCTCTTCCTTTTATCTTTTTCCTTTGCCTTTTTCCTTACGGCATTCCATATTATCTCCCGCAACCTCTAGTCAACCCACTACCGCTAGTTAGCAGGAACTAAGTAGGGTAAGGGATCCACAGGTACTCCATCCTTACGAAGCTCTATATGCAGCCATGTCTTTTTTAAGGGAGCTGATAGCCCTACTGAACCCAGCACCTGACCACTATCCACCCTTTGCCCTTCGGCCACGGCAATATCTCCGAAATTGCCGAGCACTCCCGTCCAGCCATTGCCGAAGTCGAGCTTAACCACTCTTCCCAGTTGCGGATCTTCTCCCACCTGAGTCACCACCCCTTGGTAAGGCGCTACCACGGGGATACCTAAAGCACTGGCCACATCAATCCCATTGTGGAGACCGGCCTGCCCTTCCCCTGCTCCCCCAAACCCGGCCATGACTTTGCCTGATACAGGGGGAACGAATTTCCCCTGCATGGTCGCGTCCACAGCTGTGCTCTTATTTTCGATGCTCATCCCCAAAACCTGCAAAGCCATGCCATTAAGGGATGCATAATAATTGCTGCTTTGTACGGTTCCCTGATAAGCCGTATAAATCCCTTGAGACAGCATATCTTCTCCCTTGGAAGCGAAGAAAACCATTAAGAAAAATGTCACGGAAAGAGCTGCCTTTTTCTGCAGACCGGTCCATTGATACAGAGGCCCCAAGGGCTTCTTTTTTCTTGTATAGGATCGCTTCCGCGGCCGCTCCTCGTAGTTAAAGCCTCTTTCCCGGCCCACCTCCTGAGCCGCCCTTTCCCATTCCCAATCATCCCAGCGCTCATATGGATTCATGCTTTTTCCCCCGCCTTATCCAAAATCATGCTCGTACACTTGCTTAAACCTATGCAGGGAAAGCGCAGCATAGAACTGTTTTGAAAAAGCCGATTCTCCAGGGGAGGCCTCGTTTCTCCCGAGTTGGGAATAAGTAGCACGTAACTTGCTATAATTTATCCTTTCCAGTACGCTGTCCAGAAGCCTTAACGAATCATCAGCCGGGATTAATTCTCCAATATCCATGGGGAAAACCAGTTGATGTACCCTCCCGTTTGATGTATAATCTGGCCGTAAAGTGTGGTGTTCATCAACTTATAATTTACGGCAAAAGACGGCTTCTGGCATCCGCCAGTTGCCGCTTTTTGTTATATCCGAGCTGTTTTACTACGACAACCTTATTTTCTTATCTCATTTACTTATTGAAAAACTGAACGTAGTATTGGGATGTCGAGCCAGAAGCCCAGTTCGTATTAACATAGCAATTCACTGGAATCAGTGTTCCTGCAGAATTGTAATAACCGTCAATATAGATCATAGAGCCGTCCTTGAAACCGGCAAGTGCTCCTGGAAAACTCAATTTTGCACCCGCAGGGATGTCCGGTTGTCCTGCCTGTAATGAACCGTCAGACCATCTTCTAGTTAACGCGACTCTTGCTTTTACATCACATACAGTCATTCTTACTACTTGGAGATAATCATCCCAGACAAATCCTCGTACCATCCCTACGCCTACTCTTCCTGCAATTCCATCACGGTATCCGTAGGTTGTCTGGGTCATATTTGTGACCATTGCTTCATTTGGCCCCATTACCATATAGGGTTGCGTATTTGGCCCATACAAGAAATTAGTTGAACTCCGTGTTGTCCGTTGGACAAAATCACCATCATAAACCCCCGTATGCCAAGTATTATCAATCGGATCCAGGAAACTCACACTTATCACTCTTCTTTCACCATTTATATTTGCCCAGGTGCAGCACCTAGATTATCATATGGGACAATCAGCCTTTTGGTTACATTTGGTAAAGTAAAAAAAGACGACTTTGGAAATCGCCTTTAGGTGTATATAGAACCAAATCATTTTCATTGTTATGACTTCTTGCTATGATATGAACGTCAACAGCTTTTGGTTAACTTTCCGTATGTAGTTTCAGGCTATATGCTAGTAGATTCCACTTCTGTTTGCTCAGGTGTTTTAACTAATTTTATAAGCTCTGAAGAGTTAGCTAAAGCTACTCCATCTTTCTCCGCTGGTGCCGCCCCCAGAGCAGTAGAAAAAGCACCGACCTGCCCAAAGCCTGTCGGTACCTTTTCTCTGAACATAAGCCTCTGTCGCTAAAACATAAGCCTCTGTCGCCTGATATTGATACTAAGCAAAACACCAATGGCCATAAGATTGGCCCACATAGCGCTGCCTCCGTAACTAATCAAAGGGAGTGGGATTCCTGTCACCGGCATAATCCCCGAGGTCATACCTACATTGACGAGAATATGAAAGGTAAACATGGAGACGATTCCGGCTGCAACTAGCGTTCCATAAACATCTTTGGCCTTCATCCCAATATTGATCGCCCTAAGCAAAAAGATAAGGAAGCAGAATAACAAAGTAATGGTGCCGATGAAACCGAATTCCTCACCGATTACGGAAAAGATAAAGTCGGTATGATGCTCAGGCAAGAAATCGAGCTGGGCTTGCGTCCCCTGTCGATAGCCTTTTCCCCAAAATCCTCCTGAGCCGATAGCCCATATGGACTGAATAATTTGGTAACCGTCCCCGCTGATATCGGCAGCCGGATCGAGAAAAACCGTCAGGCGCTGCAGTTGATAATCATGGAGGGGTAAAGGGAGCCCCTGGGCAAACTGCAGCCATCCCGGTAGATTATCAGAAAAATGAAGCCATAGTACAACCGCTACAACAAGTGCCCCACCCACGATCAAGCCCCCGAACTTCCAGGGATTGGCGCCCGCTACAAACATCATACCGATAAAAATCGCTACAAACACCAAGGCGGTTCCTAAATCAGGCTGTTTTACAATAAGGAGCATGGGAACAAGTATATACAAAAAAGGCGGAATGAAATCCCGAAACCGATTGAGCTTTCCCTGGCGCTTAGACAAGAAATCGGCAAACGTCACAATAATAAACAATTTGGCAAATTCAGAGGGCTGAATATTTTGCGTGGACGTAATTGGGATCCAGCGCTGAGCCCCTTTTGCTTCTTCCCCGAAAGCAAAAACCGCCAACAGCAAGGCAATATTAAAAGCATAAATCCACCAGGAAAAACGCCTTAGCTTCTGATAGTCAAAGAAAGCGATGACCGTACACAATACAAGTCCGGAGGCAATCCACACCGACTGGATTTTCAGAAGGCGGAAAGGCTGTGATTCGTAGATATTATATGAAGCTGTACTCTGAATGAGGAGACTCGTGCCTAAGAGCAGAAAAACAAACAAGATAAAAAGAAAGTCGATATTCTTCAACATTCGACGGTCGAGCATAGATAAAGTACCCCTTTTTCACCACAAAATTACAACTTCCATTATAACACAAGGGGCAGTTGTGCCAAAGTCTCGGCAGCCAACTTTAAGATAAGAATGATGCTTATACACCAAAAAGTGCCGTAAGACTGTGTTTTTAACTGTCTTACGGCACTTGCCCGACTATTCACCAGAATCTCTTACCCTTTTACCCTTTGACAGAATAATCCCGTTTCATTTTTATAACAGGAATATTGGCAATCAAGGCCACTTCACGATCATCTTGATTAAGGTTGACTTCTAAAGCACTCTCGTCAATCTCCATATAATTAGAAATTACTTTGATCAAGTCTTCCTTCAATTGATTAAGCATATGTGGTGAGATAGTAGCCCGGTCATGCACGAGGACAAGCCTTAAGCGTTCTTTTGCAACGTTTTTAGAAGCGGGTTCCTTTCCTAACATTCGACTAATAAACTCTAACATGGCCTATTCCTCCTCTTGAGTGCCAAGCACTTATTTCATACCGAAGAACTTTTTCACTTTATCCATGAACCCATCTGGTGCATCGAGATTCATCAAGGGGACCTCTTCACCTTGGATTCTTCGTGTAATCCGTCGGTATGCCTCTCCAGCACGTGAGGAATGATCCATAACTGCCGGTTCGCCACGGTTGGTAGAAATGACGATGCTTTCATCATCAGGAATGACTCCCACAAGCTCAATGGCCAAAATATCGATGATATCGGAAATATCCATCATATCTCCACGTTTCACCATATGGGGACGAATCCGATTGATGATTAGGCGCGGACTGCGCAAATCAGCTGCTTCCAGAAGGCCAATAATTCTATCCGCATCACGGACGGCACTCACCTCCGGTGTGGTAACGACTACGGCACGGTCAGCACCCACTATGGCATTGCGGAAACCTTGCTCAATACCTGCCGGGCAGTCAATGATGGCATAATCAAATTCCTTTTTCAATTCGTCGCAGAGATCCTTCATTTGTTGAAGGCTTACTGCAGACTTGTCCTTGGTCTGAGCCGCCGGAAGGAGATACAAATTTTCAAAACGCTTATCTTTAATTAAAGCTTGCTTTAACCGGCATGTCCCGCTGGTCACATCGACGATATCATAAACAATGCGGTTCTCAAGTCCCATGACCACATCCAAATTGCGCAACCCGATATCCGTATCCACCAAAACTACTTTAAGCCCTTGTGCAGCAAGTCCTGTTCCGATATTTGCAGAAGTGGTCGTTTTGCCGACTCCACCTTTTCCTGAGGTTACTACAATGACTTCACCCATATTTCAACCTACCTTTCCAATATTTCCTTCATAGTTGTTAAAATCAATGGAGTCTCATACCTCTATCAATTAACGGATTACTCCTTTTCCCCTGAGTCCATTGAGCTGAATCCCTTCAACGACAAGACGGCCGTCCTTAATCCGAGCACATTCCGGGCCCCTCCATTCCTGCTCACCTTCCGGAGAACGAGTCACCAGATCGGCAATCCTCAGCTGCGTTGGTACTAAATGATAAGCAGTTACTGTTGAATTCCGATTACCCTTAGCACCTGCATGGGCAACTCCTTTTAAGGACCCAATCACAACAATATTCCCGCCGGCCACAATTTCTGCACCTGGATTCACATCGCCCAGGACGATGACATGACCGTCATACTGAATGCTGGCTCCTGAGCGCAGCGTGCGCTCCACAAACAGGCTGGGACCTTCCTCCAACCCTTCTTCCGGAATCCGCTGGAGTTCTTCCTGAACGGCCGGTGTCTTCCGGACACTGGAATAAACTTCTGCAGCCGTAAGCCACCCTTTAAGAGTAAGGCTATGCTCGGCCAGGCAGCAGGTTAGCTCTTCCTGTTGCTCCGGAGAATATTCCTTTTCCCCTCCGTAGCACCGAACCGTTGCTCCTTGAAGGAATTGGTCGGAGTCCTCCAACAGCTTTTTAAGTTCATCCATTAAAAGCGAAAAGTCTGCCTCGGGATCCAGATATAAAATGAGGCCTTCCCGAGTACCTTTTAAGGCGATATGCTCTGTCCGTGTCAACCGTTAATCCCCCAATTATTCCATGTTTTGAGGCCTCCGGTACCCTGCCTCGGTGAAAACTTGTCCAAAGCTTAAAGACGTGGAAAAATCGCGCCATTTATTGACGCTCATACTAATTCTACAGTGCTTCCCGTTTTCCCTCTCGCTTAAAGAAAAAAAACGAAGGCGAATTTCCTCGTTTTTTTCCGTTGTTTCGTTATATTACTTCCAAATTCATCTTACTTATTTGCTCCCCAGCCAAAATACTCCATAAAAGCAGCTTTAGCTACAGCACCGGCCGTTTCCCCTCCATGGCCTCCGTACTCAACCACTCCGGCAAAGGCTATTTGCGGGTCATCATAAGGTGCAAAGGCCACGAAAACCCCATTAAAGAGATTCCCGGCAGCTGTGCCTACAGAGCCAAGCTGGGCCGTTCCGGTTTTACCCCCACCGCTGAAATCCGGAACATCAGCAAAAAGTCCGCTTGCCGTTCCTTCTCCGCTGGTGACTTTGCTCATCGCTTCTTTAACTGTCTGCAATACTTCCGGGGAAACGGACACTGTATTTTTTACAACCGGCTGATTCTGAAAAATCACTTCACCTGTCACCGGATCCAGAATCTTATCCACCATATAGGGCTGCATTCTCTTACCGCCGTTGACAATGGTCGCCACATAGTTAGCCAGCTGCAAGGGCGTATAAATGTTATCCCCTTGTCCAATCGAGGTATTAAAGGAATCGAATTGTTGCCAATTGACTTGCCAGGGAGCATTATTCGCATAATCCGCTTCCACTTGATTGATCTTGTTCTTCCTCTGGTTTTCTAATTGCTTCCGCTCAGCCTCATCTTTCGCTGACCCAAGCTTAACCTTATATTCCTCTTCGATTTTAGCAAGATCATTATCCCTCTTTTTTTCAAGTTGGGGGCCGAAGGTTGCCTTTTTCCATTCCGGCGAGGGAGCATTCCCCTTGGATTCACCGGGGATATCCACACCCGTATAAACACCCAGACCGAATTCATTGGCGATCTGCTTAATTAACTCGCCATTCTTATTAAATACTCTTTGCCCAACTGCTTGGAAATAAGTATTGGAAGACTTAGCCATGGCCCGATTCAAATTCACTAAGCCAAATCCCCCCGGCAACCACTCCTGGATACCATGCTGAGTTCCCAAAGTAGCCGCCACATTGGAGCTGTTAAACTGTTCATAGGGAGTCACTACACCGGACTGTAAGCCGGCCATCGCCGTAATCATTTTAAAGGTCGAGCCTGGGGCATAGGTTCCGGCTAAAGCCCGGTTAAAGGAGGCTGCATCCTTTACTCGGAAATACTTCTCGGCAAGTTCCTCAGAAATAATCCCCGTTAGATCATTAGGATCCATATAGGGATGAGAAGTCATCGCCAGGATCTTTCCCGTCTTAACTTCTATGACCACTGCGGCACCCTGATTGGAGTCAGGATGCTCCGGATGCACATACTCCCTGAACACATCATCCAAGGTCTTCTCCACCACAGCCTGCAGCTTGGCATCGAGGGTCAGCTGCAGAGTTTTCCCGGGCTCGGAGGGCTGAATGACTTCTTTGGCAATGGGGCGGGCACTATTGTCCACGATGACCTGCTGGACCCCTTCTCTGCCCCGCAGCCAGTAATCATAGCCTTTTTCTACGCCCATTTTTCCTACCTGATCCCCTTGGGTATATTTAAATCCATCCTCCTGAGCTTGAGGATTTTCATTAAACGAAGCGATTTCCTCTTCACTGCCTACTTCACGGACATATCCTAAAAGATGACCGGCTAAGGTCCCCTTGCGATAATCACGTACAGGCAATGCTTCGATGTTAACACCCGGAAGTTCATCCTTATGCTCCGCAATAATTGCCTTGAGGGGATCCGGCACATCATTCATAACCGTAACCGATCGATAACGCTCCCACTGCTGGTTTTGCATCATGACCAGAATGTCCACTTTAATATTCTCCACACTTTGCTCTTTGATCGGCCAATAGGGTTTTATATAGCCAGCCAGGCGAGCAACGACTTCCTGCCAGTTATCGATGGGAGCACTTTGGAGATCCATCCAATCAATGGTCAAGGCGAACTGGGGCACACTGGTAACCAGCAATTCACCATTGCGATCGACAATGTCTCCGCGATTGGAAGGGATGGACACAAGCTTCATGATATTAGCCTGGGCCTTTGTCTCGTAATAAGACGCACTGGCGATTTGCAACCGCCAAAGGTTGAAGCCGAGAATCAGGAACACGAGAAACACAACGGCGCTGAGACCCCAGAGACGGCGCGTATAGGGTTTGCGTTCTTTATCTTCTTCCATCTTTTCGCCTCCTTGATTTTTGTTCGTCACCGTTCATACTTGGGCCGATACTTCAGCCATCCCCGTGTAAACGAACGATGAATCCACGGATAAGTGAGGGGCACCAGCATAGCGTTATAGACCGAAACGCCGATCACCAGACGGAACGCATCACCTAAAGACCACCGTGCTCCCACCAGGATATTCAAAAAAGCAATCAGCCCTTCGCCCACGAAAGTAATCAAAAAAACCAGCAAAGCTATCAAGAAGTAGTTTTCCCGATACCAGCGTTGTGAGAGCCAGTCCGATAATAGTGCCACCACAGTTAGGGTTAAAGCATACATACCAAAATGTCTGCCTAAATAAAAATCTGCGATCATCCCAGCCCCCAGCCCCCAAAGTGCTCCCGGTAAAGTGCGATGATGCAGAGCCATGTAAATGGTAAATAATAACACCAAATCAGGTTTTATCCCGCCCCAGGACCAAAAATAGAAAACAGTCCCCGGAAGAATCAAGCTGAAAAAGAGCATAACGATAATAAGGATATTGCGCCGCATCGTTACTGCCCCCCTGACTTTTCTATAATATAAATTTCCTCCAGAGAATCAAAATTCACCAAAGGTGATATATATGCTGTTTTCAACAGTCCCGAACCGTCCAATTGAATCTGCTCTACCTTACCGACGGGAATATCTTTGGGATAAACTCCACCTAAACCCGAAGTGAGCACCAAATCACCAACATTGACATTATCGTCACGACGCAAAAGCATCTGGAGATTTCCTTCCGCTTCAAGGCGGGAAGTTCGCTTATATGTCCCTTCAACAATCCCAAAGGTTGGCGAACCGGTGCTTCCCCGAACCAGGGCACTGACTTGGCCTTCACTATCTGTGATTAAAAGTACTTCTGAAGTAGTGGGCGTCACCGAGACAATCTTGCCCACTAAACCTAACGCAACGATGACCGGATCATCCACCGCTACACCGTCATTCGTCCCGCGATTAATCGTAAGAGTCTGATACCAGGCATTAGGATTGCGGCTAATAATACTGGCACCAATCTTCGTATACGCATCCACATTGGGGCTCTTAAACATTTTTGAATCCAGTTCATTATAGCGAAGTCCTGCTAAAACCTGCTCTTTAAGCTTTAGATTGTCTCCTGTAAGTTGTTCGACTCTGGTCCTTAATTCCTCATTTTCTTTCTGAACTTCACCGAAGTTCCAGAAAACCCGGGTGTTATCCTTTAAGCCATTACCTGCTCTCAGGATAATACCTTCTACTGGGCTTAGAACCCGTTGCAGCACCCCGCCTATAGGGTTAGGAAATTGGCTTCCCAGTCCGGTCAGTCGAATACTTACTAAGACTCCTAACACGAGGAAGAAAACGAGAACCATAATTCCCGTTCCAGTCACTCTTTTCCGCACCAAGAATTCCTCCTCGCTTCAAACTCTAGCTTTTCTGCAAAGCAGCAATTCTGCGGAAAACTTCCGCATTTTCTAATACCTTCCCCGTACCAAGGGCAACACAGGATAGGGGATCCTCAGCGAGATGCACCGGCATTCCTGTCTCATCAGCGATCAGTTTGTCCAGATTGCGGAGAAGAGAGCCCCCTCCGGCCATGACGATGCCTCGATCCATAATGTCTGCAGCTAACTCAGGAGGAGTTTTCTCCAAGCAAGACTTTACCCCTTCGACAATCGCCACCACAGGTTCCTGCAGGGCTTCCTGGATTTCTTCTGCGGTAACCTCCACAGTTTTAGGGAGTCCCGTCAGCAAATCCCGTCCTCTGACTTGATAAGTCTTCCCCTTTTCCGCCTGATAAGCATAGCCAATTTCCATCTTGATATCTTCAGCAGTCCGATACCCTACCATTAAATTATAGCGACGTTTGATATGGGCGACGATGGAGTCATCCATCTCGTCCCCAGCAATGCGGATCGAGCGGCTGGTCACGATACCACCCAAAGAAATCACCGCAACTTCCGTGGTTCCCCCGCCAATATCCACAATCATATTGCCTGTAGGCTCACTTACCGGAAGACCTGCTCCGATGGCCGCAGCCATCGGCTCCTCCATAATAACCGGATCCTTTGCTCCCGCAGCCAAGGCAGCTTCCTTGACAGCCCGTTCTTCTACAGGAGTTACCCCCGATGGTACACAGATAACAACCCTGGGACGAGCAAATGGGGACTCGGTGCCTAAAGCTCTCGTAATAAAATATTTCAACATTTTCTGAGTAACATTAAAATCCGAGATAACGCCATCCTTTAGAGGCCGAATCGCTACGATATTGCCGGGTGTCCGGCCAATCATTTCTTTTGCTTTATCCCCTACGGCCAGCGGGGTCTTTTTTTCAATATCAATCGCAACTACAGAAGGCTCATTACAAACGATACCTTTCCCTTTCATATGAACCAGCGTATTTGCAGTGCCTAAATCAATGCCCAAATCTTTGCCAAAAAACATTGGTTAATCCCCTTCCGTTATAACACTATCTATGTACCGCTTTCGTCCTTGAACCTTCATTTGAAGGCAAAGTGCCGACAGCCCTTGTACACTCACAGACCAATACTATCTGCTATACCAATAATACGAGGTCCATTGGATTCTTGCGGGGGCCTTCCCCCCATCCAAATTTTTCTTACCCCTACTATAATATTCCTCGTTCTTTCAAGCTTATGTACCGATTGTCTCCGATAATGACATGATCAAGGACTTCGATACCCAGGATCTGCCCCCCATCGGATAATCTACGGGTTACATCAATATCTTCATTACTGGGGGTCGGGTCCCCACTGGGATGATTATGCAAAAGAATAATCGCATTGGAATTACGCCGGATGGCCTCTTTGAAGCACTCCCGAGGATGTACCAAAGAAGAATTCAAAGAACCTACGGAAATGGGACTGATCCCCAGCACATGGTTCTTAGTCGATAGACTCACGACCCGGAAATGCTCTCGATCCAGATAGCGCATTTCTTCCATGACCAAATGGGCTATGTCTTGAGGAGAATTGATCACAGGGCGTACCAAAGGATCCGAAGATACGGAACGCCGCCCCAATTCCAATGCCGCCTTGAGTTCAGCCGCTTTGGCCGTTCCCATACCACGATACCGGGTCAACTCATGAACTGTTAAGCGGGCTAATCCTGATAACCCTCCCGTTTCAGTCAAAAGGCGTTCTGAAAAATCCAGGACATTCTCGCCTTTGACCCCAGTTCTCAACAAAATGGCCAGAATCTCTCGATTAGAGAGGGCATCCGCTCCATATTGAAACAACCGCTCGCGAGGTAATAATTCCTCAGGTAGATCCTTTAACCGACGATAATCCATCCTTCACCTCATGCAGGGCGATATCTCCAAGTCCCATCCCCCACACACTCAGCCGCTCTTTAACATACTCCATAGGTAAGCCAATTACATTGCTTAAAGATCCTTCATAATGATCCACTAAACGGGCTCCCAGCCCCTGAATCCCATAGGATCCCGCTTTATCCATAGGTTCTTCCGTAGCAATATACTCCAGAATCTCCTCATGGGTCAGGGGACGGAAAAAGACTGCCGTACCTACCGCACCACATTCTTGGCGCCCTGCTCCATTGACCAAGGCCACTCCAGTGTACACATGGTGAGCTTGTCCGCTTAATGCGGTCAGCATAGCTTCCGCCTCTTCCTCATCTCTGGGTTTGCCGAGAATCTGCTGGTCTAAGACAACGATCGTATCAGCCCCGAGAATTATATCCTCACTGCTTCCACCACGATTCAGCCAACGATTCAACCCAGCCTGAGCCTTGCGCAAAGCCAGTCCCTTCACTGCTGATTCGGGGGAAATACCTTGGGGAAGTACTTCGGAAATATCCGCTTCCACTCGTATAAAGGAAAACCCCTCTGCTTCCAGAAGCATTGCCCTGCGGGGAGAAGCTGAAGCCAGTACGAGCATTCTACCACTTCCTAGCCAGATAGTAACCAACCATTGCACCTAAAACCGTAGCAACGGTGATATTGAGACGAAATCCAAATGAAAAGGTGATAAAAAAGAAGTCTAAATAGGTATGTGAAGGGAAATCAATGACGGCTGGGCGCAGAAAAGGTGCTAAGAAAGAAATTTTTTCGAACCCATAGCCTATTAATGTCCCAATAGCCCCTCCTGACAAGATAAGAAGTAGGGTGCGACCCGCTCCCGAATTAGTTCGACCTGCCGGCATAGTTTGCCCCCTTTCACCCATAGAAATGTAGCCAGGGCATGTTGCACCTGGCTGGTTTTTCGACACTTTTTAGTTTAGCATCTCACCTACTAATACGCAAGGGGACTATAGGTCAAAAATATTAACTTAATATTAACAATTTACCATTAATGACCACGGGGAAGCACTCCCTTAAGCAACTCCGCACCGCTGATACCCGGATTGGTCATTTCGTGAGAATTCAATATAATATCCAGCTCCTCTGGGGTCAGAAGCCCTCTTTCCAGGACAATCTCCCGCACAGGGCGGCCGGTCACAATGGCTTCCTTGGCGATTCGGGAAGCGACTTCGTATCCTACATGGGGGTTGATTGCGGTGACGACCCCGACGCTGTTTTCAACCAGATCCCGACAGCGTTCCACATTAGCGGTTATCCCATCGACACAGCGCTCTTTGAAGACCTTGATCACATTGCGGAGGATATCCAAAGATTGGAGCAGATTGAAGACTACCACAGGCTCCATCACATTGAGTTCCAGCTGTCCCGCCCCACAGGCTAAGGCGATCGTAAAATCATTTCCCTGTACCTGGAAGGATACCTGATTGACCACCTCAGCCATGACGGGGTTGACTTTACCGGGCATAATGGAAGACCCCGGCTGCATAGCAGGAAGATTAATTTCCCCAAAACCTGTTCTGGGTCCAGAGGCCATCAACCGCAGATCATTGGCGATCTTAGAGAGGTTAACGGCCAGGGTCTTAAGAGCACCCGACACCTCCAAGAAGGCATCAGTATTCTGTGTCGCATCCACCAGGTTATCCGCTCGTAACAACGGCAATCCGGTAACCTTCCTCAGGTTCTCAGAAACTTCCTCAATATAAATCGGATCAGCATTCAGCCCGGTACCTACAGCTGTTGCACCCATATTAATACTATGTAAGGACTTCGATCCTTCAGCAATCCGGCGCAGATCTCTCTCCAGCATTTGTCCATAGGCGGCAAATTCCTGCCCTAAGCGAATAGGAACCGCATCCTGAAGATGGGTTCTCCCCATCTTGATGACTCCGTCAAACTCCCTGGCTTTCTCTTGAAAAGCACTCTTCAGCTCGTTTAAAACATGAAGAAGATCATCCGCTACATTAAGACAAGCAATACGGATGGCTGTAGGAAATACATCATTGGTGCTCTGAGCCATGTTAACATGAACATTAGGATGAACCCGGGAGTAGTCCCCTTTTTGTCCTCCCAAAATCTCAATAGCCCGATTAGCAATCACTTCATTGGCATTCATATTAATCGAGGTTCCTGCTCCTCCTTGAATGACATCCACCACAAAATGGTCATTAAAGGCACCCTCGGCCACTTCCAGCGCTGCTTTAATTACAGCCTCACCGATCTCGTGGTTCAAGGAACCGATGTCCATATTGGCTTGAGCGGCTGCAGCCTTCACCAAACCCAATCCCCGGATTAATTCATGGTGTGGGCGATATCCCGTAATCGGGAAGTTCTCACGAGCTCTTAAAGTCTGAATTCCATAGTAGACATCTTCCGGTACCTCCATAACCCCAAGCAAGTCTTTTTCCTTGCGCACCATATCACCTCTTTACGAATTGATTGTCTAAAAACATAACCATAATGATAAGGAAAAAGTAAGACACTGCTGCCTTACTTTTCGCAAATCTCCATTTTATATTCTCTTTGACATCATTTTCTATGCATAAGCGTACAAGATGAGTTCCTCTTAAGCGCGACGGGTTCCCACATTAAAGGTCAGCACTTCCAGATTGACCGCTAAATCTACATTTCTAAGTTCAACTTCCGGTGGGACATTAAGTACCACAGGAGCAAAATTAAGAATAGCCTGTACTCCGGCACTAATAAGCTGATCGGCGATTTCCTGAGCATAGGGAGACGGCACGGAAATAATACCGATCTGAGTCTTATTGGCTTTGGCAACTTCCTCCAGCCTGTCCACGGGTAACACTTCGACGCCATTGACAGTGGTTCCAATTTTTTGCGGATCATTATCAAAGATGCTCGTGATAATGAAGCCGCGCTCACGGAAACCTTTGTACGTAGTCAAAGCTAAGCCCAAGTTACCCATACCGACCAGGCATACGCTCCAATCCTGGCTTAAGCCAAGAATCTTCAGAATATGGCGATGCAAGTCTTTAACATTATAACCTACACCACGCGTTCCAAATTCACCAAAGTAAGCTAAATCTTTTCGAACTTGAGCCGGACTCACTCCAACTCCCTCTGCAATATCGCCAGAAGATATTGTAACGATTCCTTTACGATCCACATCCGTTAAATGACGTGAATAAACGGAAAGACGAATAATCGTTGCCTCTGGGATTTTTAGTGTTTTCAAGCTAATCCCCCGTTTCAATTTCCTTTAATTTTAAATGATAACAATAATTAGCGTAAGTACATTATATCACTAAGTTGTCAGGTTAACAAACAAATTTACAGCCTTTTTAAGTTTTTTAAATAAATTAATTGAGATTTGGTTCTAATACACGTCTATTTTTGAAGGCTTTCCAAGGTATTGAGATATTCACTATAGAGGTTCAATGACATCATTTTTCGCAGATCCACCGACAGAGTTCGCTCGGCCTGAATAGATAATCTTGAAGCCTCCTGCAAATGGGTCAAAGCATGTGGTGTCGACGCCATAAGGTTCTCGAATTCTGAAAGCATGCTTTCCCTGGCGTGATAAGGTGTCTTCAAAAAGGCATTAACCTTCTCAAGAACCTGGGCCGTCTGAATTGCCCCTGTGCCACGAATACGAAAAGCACGTTCAGGACTAATGACTGGTTTTGAAATAGAAGCAACTCCACCTTCTTTCAATAATTCTTGAATAGGAAGTACTTCCTCTTTTGAATAGGCCAGACCCACCCCAACAATAAATGGATCTCTTGAGATGATTCGAGCATCCCAGCCTGACTGCTCCAATTGCTCTTTTTCCTTGAGAGCATTGGTTTCGGAGTTAAATACTCCCGTTTGGCATGTCCAGAACTCAATTTCGTCCAAATTCAGAAGAAACTCGTTCTGATCCACAGAACTAGAGGAAGGTATGCCAGGACCTTTAGGTTGTGTGACTAACTTAACATAAGTATACCCAAAAAACCAGGTTATCCATACAATGACAGCACAACCAATTAGTCCTATTCCCTTATTAATCCAAGGATTATATTTATACATACTATCATCCTCCATAATAGCTGTCAACGTCTTTAATCACACAAAAGCGCTCAACTCAGGGATATTAACAAAAAATTCATATTTCTCTCGGACAACCCAAGCTAGTATCACTTTATGTGTAAAGTATGCTGATCATGCCTATTAATGAGGCTTGTGCTCAAAAATCAAAACCTTCCTAATTTATAATGTATTTACAATATATCACAAATCATCAATAACTAGTTAATCTTTTATTAATAATTTGAAACAATTAATAATCATTAATGATCAGAGGGACCTTGCGGTCCCTTTAAAAGCTATACTAATCAACAGCCTTCTATAGTACTAATGTTACAAGTTTATAAACTAGAAATGAAGTTAAAGCCGATGTAGGAATCGTTACCACCCAGGCTACGAGCATTTGCTGTGCCACTCCCCAGCGCACAGCGGATATGCGTTTGGCACTCCCTACACCCATGATGGACCCGGAAACGACATGGGTCGTCGATACCGGTAAATGCAAACCAGGAAAAGCTGTAGCGGTCCAGATAACAATGGAAGATGTCAAATCTGCGGCAAATCCATTGATCGGCTCCAGCTTAAAGATCTTGCCGCCCATGGTCCTGATAATCTTCCATCCCCCTGCGGCGGTACCTAAAGCCATCGCCATAGCACAAGCAAATTTCACCCATAAAGCCGGATTAAGATTGGCTGGATCCTGCAGACCTGACGCTATAAGGGCCATGGTAATAATACCCATAGACTTTTGAGCATCATTGGAACCATGATTAAACGCCAGCAACCCGGCGGAAAGCACCTGCATCTTGCGAAACCCTTGGTTGACTTTGGAAGGTGCAACCTTCCCGAAGATAAAATATAACGTTTTCATAATAATAAAACCTAAAATAATACCAATAATGGGGGAAACCAATAAGGCGGCAATTATCTTCATGATCCCTTGAACCTGCAGCACTCCGAAGCCCACTTTAGATACAGCGGCGCCAATCATTCCCCCGATAATAGCATGGGAAGAACTGCTGGGAATTCCAAAATACCAAGTGGCTAAGTTCCAGAATATCGCTCCGATGAGAGCGGCGATTACCAGTTCCTGAGTAACAAAATCAGGATTCACGATATCTTTGGCAATAGTTTGGGCTACTCCTGTACTCACCAGTGCTCCAGCAAAATTAAGTATGGCAGCAATGACGATGGCCCTTTTGGGGGTGAGGGCACGGGTAGACACACTTGTCGCAATAGCGTTAGCCGTATCATGGAAACCGTTAATATAATCAAAAGCCAGCGCGAAAAATACGACGACTATGAGTAACGCACTGGAACTAATCATACTTCAATACAACTCCTTTGAGGAGGTCTGCGATTTCCTCACACTGATCCAGTGTGTTCTCTAAATGTTCAAGGATTTCTTTCCACTTAATGATCTCGATAGCATCCTTCTCCTGCTCAAACAGCCTGGCCACTTCCTGGCGATATAAGCTATCTCCCACGGATTCAAGACGATAGACTTCTTCTGTCGCCGCCAGAATTTCGCTCTTTTTAAAGTGAATACTGTTCAAACAGCAAAAAGCAGTCTTCAATTGTTCCGTAGCTTTGACAATGGTACGAACGATTTCCTGGGCTCCGATCGAAGGTTTTTTCGTATGGTAAAGAACCATGCGCTCTACTGCACCTTGACTTAAATCCACAATGTCATCAAGGTTTTGGGCTAGGGTATAGATATCTTCACGATCCAACGGAGTGATCAGGGTCGAATTCAGACGATCCACAATCTCCGTGGTAATTTTGTCCGCACGATGCTCGAGATCATGCATCATTTCAGCCTCTGCATCAGAGACAGAATTCTGGCAGATCAGCCCTTCAAGCTTTTTCGTCGTGGTGCAGGCTACTTCAGCACTTTCTCTGAACAAGGCATAAAATTTGTCTTCTTTTGAAGATATACCAAACATGCTCTTTCCTCCAGTCGTTTTGCATGGAATTCCTGTAGTATTGTAGCAAATTTCTTAACCTCTTTTGTTAAGTTTCTGTTAAGTTTTTTACATAAACGTAATAAAACTTGACTATTGCTTGTATAAGTTCTCTCTATCCTTTGCGCAAGACATCCAATAAAGCCTGCCTTGCCTCCGCAATCATATAGAGAGACCCCGTGACACATAGCATATCCTCTTTATCCAATCGCTTAAAAGCCTCTTCAACTGCCAGACGGGGCTCTTCAATGGTCAGGACAGACTTCCCCTTTTCCTCGACTAATTTATGGAGATACTCCCAGTTTCCGGACCTCGGGGAATTGGGCTTGGTAATAATCACCTCATCAGCCAAAGGGACAAGGATGTCCACAACCTTTTCCCGCTCCTTATCTCCCAGCATACCAAGACACAACACCAGGCGTCGACGCTGAAAGATTTGCAAAGCCTTCGCCAAGGCGTTGGCTCCATCCACATTATGGGCTCCATCGATCAGCACTTTCGGCTTCAAGGAAAGCAACTCCAAGCGGCCAGGCCAAACTGCTTTGCGAAGTCCCTCATAAATATTTCTGCGCTCCAGATTCATTCCGCATTCGAATTTCAAAAGCTCACAAACTGTCACAGCGGTAGCAGCATTAACCACTTGATGCTCTCCGACAAGACGTAAGCGCAGTTTGTTATAGGCTCCCCGCAGCCCAGCCAAATCAAATTCCTGCTCCAATTCCCCGCTCCATCGGATCTCCCAGCGCACATCGTCGCCCACCACCCATAAAGGAGAGTTCATTTCCAGTGCCTTCTTGCGTATGACATTTAAAACCTCAGGGCGATCAGCCGCCGTTACGGTGATAGCACCTGCTTTGATAATTCCAGCCTTTACTCGGGCAATCTCTTCATAGGTTTCACCCAGATAATCCATATGATCCATACCCACATTGGTTATCACCGAAATCAAGGGCTTGACCACATTCGTAGAGTCAATCGCCCCACCTAAACCAACCTCCAGGAGGGCTAAGTCCACTTTCTGGTCGGCAAAATACATCAAGGCCATGGCCGTATTCACTTCAAACTCTGTAGGATGCTCCACACCCTTTTGGACAAGTTCCTCCAAATGGGGACGGAGAGTCTGAATCAGGCGGGTAACTTCCCCTTTCGGAATCATCTCACCATTAATGGTTATCCTCTCCCGATAATCATGAAGATGAGGAGATGTAAACACCCCTACCCGATATCCGGCATCTTCAAGGATTTCCGCCGTCATCATGGTAGTCGAGCCTTTGCCATTGGTCCCTCCGATATGAACGACCCTCAGACGTTCTTCCGGGTTACCCACACGTTTCAGCAGCTCCTCAATCCGACCTAATCCAAAGTTCATGCCAAATTTGGTGAGGCTCATCAGATAATCCTTGGCTTCCTGGTATTCCTGCTCCACAGAAGACACCTCTTGCAGTTCTCCCTTTAATTCATGTTCAGTTATCCCGTTCATCTCCCTATTCCCCACTTCTATGTCCTCCTTTGAATCTTTCTATTGCTGATATGACTCTCTTCATCCATTTTTAAACCAGAGGTACATGGTTATTATGCACATCTCTGCTATGCGATAATTCCCTATAAAGGGTGGTTTTCCTGCAATTTGCGCGGAAGATTTTCGGGAGTAGCGATGGCTTTGCAAGAAATTGTCTCCAGGATTTTGTTTTTACATCGGTCACTCAACAAGCTGCGCGCAGCCGTTCTAACGCTCAAGTACTCTGTTCCGACGGGAACCTGCCAAATCGGCTCCTGCCTCTGTGGCAGGTTGGAAACGTCCTGTTTCCAACCCGTCTACACGCCGTACTTTCGCGAAGAACGGCTAGCTGCTCGCTTGGAAGTCGTTCCCTTTTGTAAAAACAAAATCCTTGGGCTTTCTCTGGGGTGTTTGCAAGTCCAATCCGTGTATGGGAGAAAGCAATGTTTGTGAAAGAGACCGGTGCCAAATACGAAAGCACTTTCGTATTTGGCACCGGTCTCTTTCAGTCATCTAACCATCTTCAAAGAAACTGTGCATGCGATGGGACCTCAGAGCGGGCCCAAGGATTTTGATTTACAGCAGTGAACGACTTCCAAGCGAGCAGGTAAGGAATCTTCGCGAAAGTCCGCAGCGGAGTCGGGTTGGAAACAGGACGTTTCCAACGCCCATTGAGCAGGAGCGATTTGGGCGGGCACCTGACGGAGCGAAGGACTTTCGCGATTAGATTCCTCCGCGCAGCTTATGGAGTGAACTCTGAAAACAAAATCCTGGAGACAGCTTTCCAGCTTGCCCCCAAAGAGAGCCCCATCTTACGCCTCTTGCAGCTCCGCCAGACGAACCTTCAGTGCTGCGATCCGCCCATTAATCCCTTCCAGCTTCTCACGCTCTTTAGCCACCACTTGCTCCGGAGCTTTTGCTACAAAGCCCTGGTTGTTAAGCTTTCCTGCCAAGCGGCTTTGTTCCAGCTGAGCCTGGGCAATTTCCTTTTCGACCCGGGCAATTTCTTTGTCCAGATCCAACAGTCCGCGCAAGGGAAGATAGACTTCCACTCCTTCGAGAACGGCACTGGCCGCCTGGGCAGGCTTAACTTCCAGATTGGAGACGACATCCACAGCGGAACCGCCAGCTAACAGCCGGATACTTTCCCGGCCTGATTCCAGAACCTCAAAAACAGCCTTCTCAGGTGCGACCAGGATGATTTCAGCTTTTTTGCCCGGCTGAACATTCATCTCCGCCCGGATATTCCGAACCGCTTTGATCACATCCATAATTTGGTTCATCTGTTTCTCAGTGTCATCCTCCCGATAGCCGTTTACCTTGGGCCAGGACTGGATCATAATGCTCTCCCCTGAGGTAGGAAGGTTGTGCCAGATCTCTTCCGTGATGAAGGGCATATAGGGGTGGAGCAGTCTCATGATACCTTCCAGAACTTCCAGAAGAATGGATTGAACCGTATGACGGGCTTCTGGGTGCTCCTTATCATAGAGGCGGCCTTTAGCCAGTTCAATATACCAATCACAGAACTCATTCCAAATAAACTCATAGAGGAGACGGGCTGCTTCACCCAGATCAAACTGTTCCAAGGCCTCCGTTACTTCGCCTGCAGTCTTTTCATAACGGGAAAGAATCCAACGATCCTCCAGCTTCAGCTGGCCGCGGGGGCCTTCCTCATAATCCTGAAGATTTAAAAGAACAAAACGGGAAGCATTCCAAATCTTATTAGCAAAGTTCCGGGTCGCCTCCAAGCGTTCCGGATGAAAACGCAAATCATTGCCCGGAGTGTTGCCTGTAATCAGCATGAAACGCAGGGTATCCGCACCGTATTGGTCAATGACCTCCAGCGGGTCCACCCCATTGCCTAAGGATTTACTCATCTTCCTGCCTTGAGCATCCAGAACCAGGCCATGAATCATGACTTTTTGGAAAGGCACATCCTTCATAAACTCTAGACCCATGAAGACCATGCGGGCGACCCAGAAAAAGATGATGTCCCGTCCGGTTACGAGAACGGAAGTGGGATAGAACTGCTTAAGTTCAGGAGTCTCTTCCGGCCACCCCATGGTTGAGAAAGGCCATAACCCTGAAGAAAACCAAGTATCCAAAACATCGGGATCCTGAACAATATGCTTGGATCCGCATTGGGGACAGGTCTCCGGATCTTCTTTAGCACAGATCTCTGCCCCGCAATCTTCACAATACCAGACAGGAATCCGGTGCCCCCACCAAAGCTGACGGGATATACACCAATCCCGGATATTTTCCAGCCAACCCAGATAAATTTTGGCAAAACGCTCGGGCACAAATTCCATGATCCCTTCCCGTACCACTTCCATAGCAGGTTTAGCCAAGGGCCCCATCTTAACAAACCATTGTTTGCTGACCATAGGCTCCACCACTGTGGAGCAGCGATAACACTCCCCTACGGCATGCTGATGGTTATCTACTTCGACCAGCAGGCCCTGAGCCTCAAGATCCTTCACAATCTCCTTCCGGGCGGCATAACGTTCCATTCCCTGATATTTACCGGCTTGTTCATTCATCTTCGCTTCCCGATCCATGACAGTGATGGCAGGAAGCTGATGACGCAAGCCCATCTCAAAGTCATTAGGGTCATGAGCCGGAGTGATTTTTACCGCACCTGTCCCAAACTCCCGATCCACATAGTCATCGGCGATGATGGGAATTTCCCGGTTAGTCAGCGGCAGAATAATCGTTTTGCCCAGGAGATGCCGGTATCTCTCATCTTCCGGATGAACGGCCACCGCGGTATCTCCCAGCATGGTTTCCGGACGTGTGGTGGCTACCACCAAAGCCTCGTCACTGTCTTTGACCGGATAGCGAAGGTGCCAAAGATGCCCTTCCCGATCCACATGCTCCACTTCAATATCAGAAATGGTCGTATGGCAATGAGGGCACCAATTAACAATATAATTGCCCCGGTAGATCAAATCCTTATGATAAAGATCTACGAAGACTTCACGTACAGCCTTAGAGCATCCTTCATCCATAGTGAAGCGCTCCCGCGACCAATCACAGGAGGCACCCAGCCGGCGCAGCTGCTGAGTAATACGTCCCCCATATTCTTTTTTCCAGTCCCACACTCTATCCAGGAATTTCTCACGACCCAGAGCATGCCGGTTGGTTCCTTCCTTAGCCAGCTGCTCTTCCACCTTGGCTTGAGTGGCAATACCCGCGTGATCCGTGCCGGGGAGCCATAAAGTATTGTATCCCTGCATCCGTTTGAAGCGGGTAAGGATATCCTGGATCGTACTATCGATGGCATGGCCAAGGTGAAGGGCTCCGGTCACATTCGGCGGGGGCATGACGATGCTGAAAGGCTCCTTAGCATCATCCACATTCGCGTGAAAATATCCTTTCTCCTCCCAGTAGGGATACCATTTTCCCTCAACCTGGCTTGGGTCATATACCTTTTCCATTTTAAAATCCTCCGACATGTATAAGCGCTCCTTTCAGAATTATACGGATTCATTCATTGCCTTAAAACCAAAAAAGCCCTTCATCCCCTAAAGGACGAAGAACTCGCGGTACCACCTTTTTTCAAGAACCCCGCTTACTAAGCAAAGCTCTTGCACTTAATTGCGATAACGGGCAAACCGTCAAGGATTACTCGATTCATCCCCGCCCCTCCTGCACGACCCAAAGTCTCCAAGCGGAAAAGACTCTCAGCAAGCGTCTTTCTCTCTGAACCGTTGGCTGAACTTTTTCTTGCATTCCCAGAGTTTATTGCTCTTCATGATAATATAGTTTATTATATCCATCAGAAGCGTTCATGTCAAAGAAAACCCTAAAAATGCAGCTTCCCGCTCTTGCTAAGCTCAAAAAGTCAGCGGTTACGCTCAGGAATCTGCATCAAACAGACTATGTGCTAAAAGTCATTAACTATTAACAAATCCGCACTCCACAATTACAAAAACCTATGATACAATAAAGGCGATTAAATTTTCCAATAATTCCAATCCATTCTTTCTCCTTCCCCCTTCCGTAACCCCCCTGCATACATAGGGTAAAGAAAATCCAATGTCCCCATTTATTCCGGATCTATTTTGGGCGGTACCCTTTGGTACTTATATTTCATTGTAATTAATTCCGAACTTTTTCGTGGCAAAATTTATACAAAGGAGGCATTAAATGAACAGTTTTTTAGACAGAATAAGCGAATTCTTTTTTAAACACTCCGGCATTGTCCGCTGGTGGTTTAACTTATCCGTATCGGCAAAGCTCAGCCTGGCTTTCGGCATCAATGCCTTGATTACCCTTGTAGCCGGTGGAGCTATATACTTTATGGTTAAGACGGGGGCCAACCTCGAGCAAAACATCCTTATCTATCTGGTTTCACTCGTTATAGCAGGACTTATCATCTTTATTTATGGACTTTACATATCCTACTTAGTTGCCACTCCACTACGCCGCGGAGTGCAATTCGCTGAAAAAATGGCTCAAGGGGACCTTACGGCAACCCTATACAGCATGGGGCAAAAAGACGAATTAGGAACCCTCTGTAGATCCCTGAATCAAATGACTGAGAATTTCCGCTCTTTGGTGGGAGACATTACCCATAGTGCCGACATTTTTGCCGAATCCTCTCAAGTTCTTTCCACTCAGTCGGGGGGAACCAGTGAATCAGCCCAACTTGTATCATCCTCCATCCATCAAGTGGCATCCGGGTCCCAGACACAAGCCAACAGCGTCCAAAACATTATGAGTTCCATCCAATCTATGGCCCATGGCATTCGTCAGATTGAGGAGCATATTAATCTTGCCGATCACTCTTCAAGGCAGTCCTTGCAGCTTGCCCAGGACGGAGATACTGCCATGACCATGGTCAATCTTCAGATGGGGCATATTCATAACTCCGTGGATAACACAGGACAGATCATCACTGCCCTTGGTGAAAAATCTACCGTCATCGGCTCTATTGTGGAAACGATTAAAGCCATATCGGATCAAACCAACCTCTTGGCACTGAATGCAGCCATCGAAGCTGCACGGGCTGGGGAACACGGCCGGGGCTTCAGCGTCGTCGCTGAAGAAGTCCGGAAGCTGGCCGAGCAATCGACTCTATCCAGCGCTCAAATCGAAACCATTATCCATGATATCAAGACCAGCCTTGACGAAGCCATCACCAGTATGGACTCAGAAAAAGAAGTGGTGCAAAGCGGAGCCAATGCCATTCAAAATGCCCAACAAGCCTTTACGCGGATTAAAGAAAGCACTCAAGTCCTGAGTGAGCAGATTCAAGAGATTTCAGCTCTATCCAGCGGTATCACCCAAAGTGCAGATATCATCGCCCATGAGGTAACTCAAGTCGCTGCTATCTGTCAAGAGACCACTGCTCAGACAGAGGAAGTAGCCAGCAGCAGTTCTGAGCAGATGGTCGCTATGCAAGAGATCAACGCTTCTGCCCAGGAGCTTTCCAAAACAGCCCAAGAGCTCCAGTATGCGGCCCGCAAATTCATTTTGAATTAACACCATATCAACATTAAGGCCAGCTGAGGCAAGGGATCTGTTCCCTTGCCTCAGTTTTCTTTATTCTCTCACCACGCTCTGGGAACTCCGGTAAGCTCCGCCGTCCAATCATCCAATGCCACCAGATCATTAGGTCCAAGATCGTGTATCGATTTCTTACCCAGAGCCCGGATTCCTTCTTCCATCTCAAGCATAAACGATTGCAGAACATTAGCTACATTTTGAGCGGCTAACTCCACGTCCAAGCGCTCTTTATATTTGGAGTTATAATAAACAAGCTGTGTCAATGGCTCCCAAGGCATAACTTTGCCGATTTGCTTATGCACCAAGGCAAATAAGGGAACAGTGCCTAAGTTGACCGCATCAGCACCCAGAGCAATCGCCTTCAGGCATTTACCTGGAGTATCATATCCTCCTGAAGCAATAAGACTGACCTCGTGTCTTACCCCTTGCTCGATAAGATAGCGTTGGGCCCGGACAAGATTGTAAAGGCTGGGGATGCCAAAATCATCGCTGATCGTAGGCGAAGAGGCCGCTGTCCCCCCCTGAGCGCCCCCAATGCAAATCACATCAAAGCCGGCCTCGACAGCTACAGCCAGATCAGCCTCTAATCTTCCTCCCCCCATAATTTTGATACCAATGGGTTTACCGCCGGCCTCCTGGCGCAATTCTTCAACATAACGCGGCCAATCCAACGGGGAGTTAATTCCGGGCAGTTTAGCATAACCCTTTAAGGGAACAATCGGTGAAATTCCCATCAGCTTCTGAGCTTTTCCCTTGATTTCCTGAGGATATAAGACATGCGCTCCCAGTCGTGAACCTTGACCCATTTGCACCTCGAGCATATCTGCTTCAGCTATCCCTTGTGGGTTTCTGCCATAGTCATAGCGGCTTACCTGCCAGATGAATTTTCCCGCGGCGTTTCTCTCCTCAGCAAGAAAGGGGCCTTCACCGGAATTAGTGGCTGTGCCTACTTGCTTAGCCGCTTTAGCCAGGGCAACTTTGGCCTTTTCACTTAAGGCAACACCATAACCCATTCCCCCAATCAGCAAGGGGATAGACAACTGCATAGGTTTTTCCGCCCTGGGTCCCAGAGTGGCTGACACATCGACGGGAACCTCCCTTTCCACAGGCAATCTGACCAACTGAGCGGGTACAAACATCAGATTGTCAAAGTTATGATAGGGTTTGGGGCTTCCCAAAGGACGGCCGATCAACTTTCCCTTCTCTGCTCTTAGAGCGATTTCTACGATAGTTTGAACAGATGTCCTCCTGGTCGCACTCCAGAGCTCCATAAGATTCTCCGAATAATTGTCTTCCAGCAAACGCCTGACAACAAGATTGAATATTCGCTGCACACCTGTCCGAAAAAAACGTTTTCCTAAGAAGAAAAAAACAAATCCCAAAAGCAACCAGCCTGCAAAACTGACCGCTACTCCAAAGATGAAAATGAAAAGGGTATTTTCCACAAGACCATTCCTCTACTCATGCCGATATTCATCACCAGGAATATCTTTAAGCATAGCTTCTCATAGTCTATAGTTTATTACCCTTGCCGGATTCTATACTAAAGAACCTCTTCTTCCCACCATGCTTTACGATAATTGGCAGAGGCTTTGTTTCTTTCTCCCCGCTGCCAATCTTCCCACTCATCTTCATCCGCTGAACCGGCTTGCCTGTTAAAACTCAATCCTCGCTGACTGGAAAGTTTTTTGCTCCCATTCCACTGCTGCTCCTCTTCCCAATCTTCTTCAAGCAAATCGTCCCAATCATTCCCATGATCATCCTCATCTTCATAAGCCCGTGAATAGTCATAAGCACCACAGTAAGTTTCCCCGCTGCCGTAAACTCCTCTGCTGCTGTAATTACTCCCCCATGAAGATACTCTTGGTTGACGCCAAGCAGCCGATCGGGAGGTTTTCCCGCCACTGCCTGCTCCAAAGGCACCGGAAAGGATACCGAGCAGTCCTCCTTCAGCCAGTACCTGAATAACTCCCCAAGCCCTCAGCTCCAAAAAAAGCGCCACCAGAACCACGCAAAGCAAGACATACCCTAAACCAGACACTCCGCCCAGGATCCATTGCCCGCTTGCTCTTCCTGTCACATATCCTGCAGCTATACAGCTTGCTATTAACCCAATGTCCACCAAAGTTGCGGTAGATAATCCACCCATCTCCAGGGCTGTCCAAATCAACCCCGCAAGTAAAGTTACGACGGTCACAACCAGAGCGGCGCTGATTCCTTTAAGAATTGAATCACCCATGAGCCTATCGCTCCTTTCCCTTCCTTTACTTCATCCTATGATGGACCTGTCCTCTTTATACCTGAATATACCATCCAGCGCATTTAATGCTGCTTTTTGTCATTAACTTTTTCTCCCATCTCATCCCCCTTAAGAATATAGTAATTAGCAGAAAGGGGGAATCTCCATGGACTATACCCGTTATGTTGTACAACCTGGGGATAGTATTTATAAAATCGCCAATGCCTATAAAATCGAAATGTCCGACATCATCAACCTCAACCATCTAAAGCATCCTGATCGCATCTATCCCGGACAAATCCTTCTCCTCCCTACCTATGAGTTCAAGGATACACTACCCGGAGAAATACCTGAGCCCAACTTTACTTATGCGATGTGGCTGTTCGATGTCTATGCCGGCAAGGATTCTGAGCTCTCGGCAGTTACGACTTACCTGTATCAAGCTGTAGTTTTGGATCGGCCGGAGTTCGATGAGCTCCTCCGCCCCATTGCCTATGACGAACTCCGCCACCTGGAGCAGCTGGCCTGGTGCATTCGCTTTTTAGGGGTGGACCCCCGTTACGGCTCCTTCAGCAAGGGGCGTTGGTTCGACTGGCGTTCCCGTTACCTTAATTACTCCACAGAGCTCTGTGTCATTCTCGACCACAATATGAAGGACGAAGCTGCCGCTGTAAAACATTACACAGATTTAGCGCAGAAAATTCCCATACCTGAAATCCAAACCATTCTTCTTCAATTAGCCGCTGACGAAGAACGTCACTACCAGTGTTTGGCCCAAGCCAAAACACGTTTTTGCGGGTGTGGTTCTTTACAAACCCTTCCTGTTAAAGAAAGTTCAAGCGGAGAAGAGTTATAATAAACAGCAAATAAAACCCGCCACCCATCATCAGATGGAGTGGACAAAGCATCCCACGCCGACGCAGGATAGTATAGATAAACAATCCCGAACCAAGAGCCAGGATGGCACTCCATAAAGCTGACGGTTCCAGCTGCCAGGTTGTTAAGGCTATACCCAATGCCGGAATGGTGGAGCTTTGAAACACCATGGCTCCGGTGATATTCCCCAAAGCCAACGTGTCCTTTCCTTTCCTTAACCAGATGACACTATTAAATTTCTCGGGCAACTCGGTCGCCACAGGCGTAATAATCAAAGACAACACGAGGGCAGAAATTCCCGTAACCTGGGCAACCGATTGAACTGCGTCCACAAAAGCACGCGCCCCCGCCACCATCCCTAAAAGGGCAAACACCAGTTGGATTAAAATAATGATCAGGGAAGGATCCGACTTGCGTTGGGCGAAGTAAAGAGGTGCTAAATGGCCGTGGTCCTCAGTTCCAAGGCTGTTGCGCACGGTTTTTATGACATAAATGATATAGAGTAAAGGTAAAAGGGCGGCAACAGCAAGTTTCAGCTCGCGAGTGGGCAGGAACGAGGCTAAGATAGCCAACCCATAAACCCAGAGAAAAAAGGAAAGATCCCGTTTGATAACCGCTGTATTAATAAATAAGGGTTTGTTATTGCGTCTAAAAATAAGCGCGGCCGCACCAGAAACAAAAAAGGCCAAAGTGACTAACATAAAAGGAGCGCCTAAAATAGCTCCGATACCCACTTCAGCAGTATTTTCTTTTCCCCCCATTCCCAAAAAAGCAATGATCGGAACCATGGTCTCCGGTAAAGCCGTCCCCACAGCAGCCAGCACGCTTCCTACTGCTCCTGCACCAAGATGGAGATGCTTCCCCAGCCACTCCACACCATTGGTAAACACTTCGGCCGACATTAAGATAATCCCCAGACCGATTAATAGCATGACTAAATCACTCAAAAGGCTTCCGCTCCCTACATACGCTTTTGGGATGTCCATGGAGGGCAATCGATCCCAATAATGTATATTCGGAGGGAAGCCTTTTCATTATCGAAAACTCTTGTCTGTTCTAAAACATTTAGCTATCTTATTGCTGGTCTTCCGCCTCGTCACACTCTTCTGTGCCATTATCCATAGACAGGATTTCTTCGACAGCTTCGTGGAGTTCAGGCACTCCCAGTCCTGTCTCGGCAGAATAGGTAATAATGATATGCCAATCAGGAATATGCAAGGCTTTAGCTATTTGACTTAAATGCTTTCCCCATTGTCCTTTGGAAATTTTGTCCGCTTTGGTGGCCACCACTAGAACCGGAATACCCCGATTCCGTAAAAAGGCATGCATTTCCTGATCCTCAACGCTGGGCACATGGCGGATATCCACCACTTGAATCACTGCCCGCAGATTTTCCCGTTGGGAGAAATACTCCTCCATCATCTTGCCCCAATTGGCTTTAATCTCTTTGGAGACCTTAGCATACCCGTACCCCGGCAAATCCACAAAAGACCACTGATCATTGATGCGGTAAAAATTAAGCATTTGGGTCTTGCCCGGGGTATTCCCTGTACGGGCAAGATTCCTTCTGTTGATAAATTTATTAATCAATGAAGATTTTCCCACATTAGAACGGCCCGCCAACGCAATTTCAGGTCCGGTTAACTCCGGGTACCCTTTAATATTCACAGCAGACGTCACAAATTCTGCCTTCCGAATCGTAATCACACAACATACCCCTTCCGGGACCAAGAAAATGGCTCACTTGCTCCCGCTTTATATTCACACACAACACTATCCAGGAAATGAGACAAGGGCTCATTCCCTTGTCTCACCCCATTTTTTCATATCATCTATATCACTTGATCCTTAGCAACTGATCTTTGTCACCTTGGAGCAAACAAAGATCCCTGCATCACGGTACCTGTCCCCATGATTCACCCATGATTCACCCATGATTCAGGAGATGGGGCGGTCCTCAGGAGTGGGCTCGGGAGGAATATCTCCCTGACTAAACAGGGGGAAGCGGTTCATGGAGCCTAAGTATTCTTCAGATTCCGCTACAGGAAGAAGGGCGATTTTGATAACCTCCTCCATGCGGCTGACAAAATGGAACTCCAGCTCCTTGCGCACATTTTCCGGGACTTCTTCCAAGTCCTTGCGGTTTTGCTCAGGCAAAATAACCTGCTTGATTCCTGCCCGGTGAGCAGCGAGAACTTTTTCCTTCACTCCGCCAATGGGCAGAACATTGCCCCTCAGCGTGATCTCACCGGTCATAGCCAGATCCGAAGGCACCGCCCGTTTGGCTAAAGCCGAAGCCATAGCTGTGGCCATGGTGATTCCTGCGGAAGGACCATCCTTAGGAATCGCCCCTTCAGGAACGTGAATATGAAGATCAGTCTTTTCATAGAAATCATCCGGAATGCCCAGTTCCCGGGAATGGGAGCGGACAAACGTCCGGCCCGCATAAGCCGATTCCTTCATCACATCTCCCAGCTTACCGGTTAAGGTCAGTTGACCTTTGCCAGGCAGAGGAATCACCTCGATGGTTAAGACATCCCCGCCCACTTCCGTATAAGCCAGCCCTGTGGCAGCACCGATCTCCGGTTTAATTCTTGCCTTTTCGAACTGATAGCGGGGGGAACCCAGAAAGTCTTCCAGCATCTCCGGCTTCAGCTCCGCCGTCTTCCATTCCTTTTTCACGACTCGGGTCGCTACTTTACGGCACAAATTGGCGATCTGACGCTCCAGATTACGCACTCCCGATTCCCGTGTATAGCCTTGAACAAGCTTCAAAATAACCTTGTCATCAATCTCAAGCTGGCTGGCTTTTAAGCCATGGGCTTTCATCTGCTTAGGTACGAGATATCGTTTGGCGATATTGACCTTCTCATCCTCCGTATAACCGCTCAAAGAGATAACCTCCATCCGGTCCAAAAGAGGCCGGGGAATGCTGTACAGAGAATTAGCCGTCATGATAAACAGGGTGTGGGATAAATCATAGGGCAAATCCAAATAATGATCGGAAAAACTGAAATTCTGCTCAGGGTCCAGAACCTCCAGCAAGGCTGCCGCCGGGTCCCCACGGAAATCCGAGGCCATCTTATCGATTTCATCCAGCAAAAAGACCGGATTGGCGGTCCCCGCCGTTCTCATTCCCTGAATAATTCGCCCGGGAAGAGCACCGATGTAAGTCCGCCGATGTCCCCGGATCTCTGCTTCATCCCGGACACCGCCCAAAGACATACGCACAAATTTCCGTTCCAAAGCACGGGCCACAGATTTGGCCAGAGAGGTTTTCCCTACTCCCGGCGGTCCCACAAAACAAATAATCGGGCTTTTCATCTTGGGTGTCAGCTTGCGAATCGCTAGGAACTCGAGAATTCGCTCCTTGATCTTTTCCAAGCCATAATGGTCATCATTCAGAATTTTTTCCGCCCGTTTAATATCTGTTTTATCCTTGCTCATGGCCGTCCAGGGAAGAGCCAGAATCCAATCCAGATAAGTACGCACTACCGTTCCTTCTGAGGAAGCCTGGGGCATTTTTTCCAACCGATCGATTTCCTTTAAAGCCCGCTCTTCCACTTCTTGCGGAAGCTTAGCCTGAGCGACCTTTTCCCGATATTCCTCAACTTCGGCCTGCTTTTCGTCCTTATCACCCAATTCCTTCTGAATGGCTTTCATCTGCTCCCGGAGATAGTACTCCTTCTGAGTTTTTTCCATCTGCTTGCGCACCCGCAGACCAATGCGGCGCTCCAGCTCCAGAATCTCATTTTCCCGCATGATGATTTCCGTCAGGCGCTCCAGCCGTTGGGCAACTTCCAGAGACTCCAGAATAGCCTGTTTATCCCCCAGCTTAAGATTCAAGTGGCTGGCCACAATATCTGCCATGCGTCCGGGATCATGAACCCCCAGAACTGTTCCCAGGGTTTCCTGGGGAACCTTTTTACTGAGCTTAGCATACTCTTCAAACTGGTGGACTACCCCATGGGTCAGGGCATCGATTTCCGGGGTGATCTCTTTGACTCCCTCTTCAGCTTCTTCGACCCGAACTTTAAAATAAGGTTCATCCGTTATGAATTCAAGAATTTTCCCCCGGCTCTTCCCTTCCACAAGGACGCGCATGGTTCCCCCAGGCAGCTTCAGGAGCTGTTTGATCTCTGCTAAAGTACCGATGGTGTGGATATCATCGGGGTCAGGCGAATCAATCTCTGTCTCTTTCTGAGCAGACAGCAAAATGAGCCGCTCATCCATCATGGCCTGCTCAATGGCAGCCATAGACCGCTCTCGGCCCACATCCAAATGAATAACCATATATGGAAAGACTAAAATCCCTCTCAAAGGGAGCAATGGTAATTCTCTCTCTTTGCTCATGCAATTCCCTCCCTAAAGAAAACCCCGAAAGCACTGCTTTCGCACCTGTTGCCTTACATGAAAAAAGCACACTGTTATTAGTGTGCCATTCTCCGTTAGAACTATTCTAGCATGAGTGCCCTTGGTCAGGCAAATTAACTGTACCGGAAGGAGTTTTGGGATTAAGCTCCAGACGGGACAAAATCTCATCGAGTGCAGGGTGCTTCTCGGTTTTTTCGCTGCTTTGCTCACCTAAAAGAGCACTGGCCAGCACTTCATTTAGGGTCTCCACAGGAATGACTTCAAATCCTTCGGCAAAGCTCTTGAAACGCTCCTGCCAATTTTCCTTGGGAATAAATACTCTGCGGCATCCCGCCTGATGAGCCGCTTCAATCTTGGCCGCGATTCCGCCTACCGGCTTTACACCGCCCCGAATGGATAACTCACCGGTCATGGCCAAATAATTATCCACCCTTTCTTTACGGATAGCGGATATCACGGCTATGGCAATGGCGATCCCTGCGGAAGGTCCGTCGATAGGCACTCCTCCCGGGAAATTGACATGGATATCATAGTTATGGGGATGTATGCCTAATTGCCGCCGGATGACGGTGAGCACATTTTCCACAGAGCTTTTGGCCATGCTTTTACGACGTGTCTTCCTGAAGCTGCTCCCTTGTTCCTCTTCTTCAACGATTCCCGTAACCAGAAGCTCTCCGGTGCCAATAGCAACGGGATGGGCTGTAACCTCCAGCTCGATCAGCATTCCCATATTGGGACCATAAACGGCCAGACCGTTGACCAAGCCAACTTCCGCCACCAAGGGGACTTTGCGTTCCGGCCTGGGTGCATATTGTCCGGAAGTCACGACCCACTCCACCGTAGCGGCATTAATCTCCAATTTCTTTTCCGTCTGAGCCACACCCGCTGCCAATTGAACGATGTTCACCGCCTCCCGCCCATTGGTGGCATACTGCTTCGCCACATTCAAAGCGCTGGGAGTAATCGGTGTTTCCATTTTTGCCGCTGCCCCCCGGGCAATCTGAGCAATCTCTTCAGGCAGCAAAGAACGAAAGAACACCTCCATACACCGGGAACGTATGGCAGGAGGAATCTCCTCAGGACTCCGTGTCGTCGCTCCCACCATGCGGAAATCAGCCGGCAGTCCGTTTTGAAAAATATCATGAATATGGACCGGGATATTCGTATCCTCTGAGCTGTAATAAGCACTTTCCAAAATGACCTTCCGATCCTCCAGCACCTTAAGCAGTTTGTTGATTTGAATCGGATGCAGCTCCCCGATTTCATCGATAAAAAGCACACCGCCGTGAGCCTTGGTCACAGCTCCGGCTTTGGGCTGGGGAATTCCCGCCATGCCCATCGCACCTGCCCCTTGATAAATGGGGTCATGAACCGAACCAATCAAGGGATCAGCGATTCCCCGCTCATCAAAACGGGCGGTAGCTCCATCGATTTCGATAAACTTGGCGTCTTCCTTAAAAGGCGACATCGGGTTTTTCCTTGCTTCCTCAAGAACCAGACGGGCTGCTGCCGTCTTGCCCACACCCGGAGGCCCATAGATCAGGACATGCTGGGGATTCGGTCCGCAGAGAGCGGCCCGAAGAGCCTTAATTCCCTCGAGCTGGCCCACAATCTCTTCAAAATGAGTGGGCCGGGTCTTTTCCGCCAAAGGAGTGGTCAGAGCAATCTTGCGCATCTTCTCCAGCTTCTCCAGCTCCTTCTTGGACTCCCGTTCAATGGAGACCTTGTTCCCTTGTTGGGATTTGAGCAATCCCCAAAAATATAAACCGATGATCACTGCAAAGACCAGCTGCACCATCATCACGATTCCGGTTAATCCAGCCATAGTTCTATTCCCTCCTGAAGCAAATACTTGATACCTTTGCTAGTATTGCCAGAGAATAGTTTTTGAAAACTTTTTCAAAATACTATTTGACATTTATTTTCAAGCAGCCTATAATAACAAGTAATTTATCCAGTTAATGCTAATGACGAGAAAGAGTACACCTTAGCCGGAATGTCCAAGAGAGTCAGCGTTGGTGAGAGCTGATACAAACCGTTTGGTGGAATGGGTCTCTGAAGCGCAAGCTGAACGAATCTGCATCTTGACTATCAGGATGGAGATATCAAGTAGGCAAGCCGGGGGTTTCCCGTTACAGAAACACGGGTATCGAGAGCATGGCTCATTCTCTCCGCATCCGGTTAGAGGTATGGGACAGCTTTTTTAATTCCAGTGGCTTGCGCTGACCCATATAAATTAAGGTGGCAACACAGAAGCACTTTCTGTCCTTTATATAGGACGGGAAGTTTTTTTATTTTAAAGTAAAGTGCCGCCCCCTCCGGATGAACAAGAGATGAAGATAATGTTTTCTCCGTACCTGATAGAGGTACTTGTGGATACACAATACACAGCACAAGTACAAATTAAGGTGGCACCACAGAAGCTTTCTGTCCTTTGGGATGGAAAGCTTTTTTAGTGTAAAAAAACCCAGAGTTTTAAGTGTTACAGAGTACCAGCGGAGGTGACTGCTCATGGATATTCTCGAAAGAATTCTCATCGCGAAACGAAAAAAGCTCCAAGCTCGGGAAAGACAGCTTCCCCTTGCCGAGCTTAAGCGGCAATTAGAGGGCAAAATCATTAGCCGCCCGGAGAAACCAAAACTTACCCCCCATTCCTTTCATGTCATTGCTGAGATCAAGCGTGCTTCCCCAAGCAAAGGAATGATCCCTTGGCGCCACTCCCTGGAAGAAACTCTTCAGGCTTATGAATCCGGCGGAGCCTCCTTTATCTCCATACTCACCGAGGAGGACTTTTTCCTGGGGGGGCCTGAAGACTGGCAAAGAGGCCGCATGTTAACCTCTCTTCCGCTCCTGCGCAAAGATTTTATCCTTTCCGAATATCAGGTCATCGAGAGCGCCGTTATGGGAGCGGATATGATTCTGCTCATTGCCGGGATTCTGGACACTGCCGCGCTCCCCAATCTGCTTCATTTGACTCATGAACTGGGAATGAACGCCCTGGTCGAATGCCGTGATGAAAAGGATGTTTCCCGAGCTCTCCAAGCCGGAGCGAAGATCATCGGTATCAATAACCGGGACCTGAGTACCTTCCGGATAAGCCTTGGCCGCACCCAATTCCTCAGTTCCCTGATCCCGGCTGATTACCTTCTGGTCAGCGAAAGCGGGATCCATACTCCCGAAGATGCGGCATGGGTCTCCAGCCATGGCGCTCAGGCGGTCCTTGTCGGCGAATCCTGCCTTCTGTCCCCTGATCCCGCTTTGCATATCCGCTCCCTGCGCGAGGCAGGCCTGAGTGCTAAGGTGGTGAAACCATGCCCCGGATAAAAATCTGCGGCATCCGCACTCGCGAAGAAGCCCGTTGGGCTGCTGAAGCCGGTGCCGATGCTCTGGGGTTTATCTTTGTCCCCCACAGCAAACGTTATATCCAGCCGGAAACCGCCCGGGAGATCATCCTAAGCTTACCTCCCCTGATCAGCAAAGTTGGGGTGTTTGCTCAGGCCTCCCCTGAACATGTCGGCCGGATTGTCCATGAGTGTTCTTTGGATACGATTCAGCTGCATGGGAATGAAGATCCCCGGCTCTACCGCCATCTCCCCGTGACAAAGATTAAAGCATTCTCCTTTCCCTCTGCACCGGCCCCTAGTAATCCCTCCGAAGCCGCGCCTGATTTCTCCCTGGTTGAAACCCCCTCTCCTTCGTCCTTTTCCACTGCTTTCAGAGAACTTCCCCCGGCCTCTCTTCATGGGATCCTTTTGGACTCATCCGCTGGAGGAAGAACAGGCGGAACCGGAATCCCCCTCCCTTGGCATACCCCGGAATTCCAGGATTTTTTGCACCAGGTCGGAGACCTTGGTTATCCCCTGATTTTAGCCGGGGGGCTTAACCCCGGCAATATCCTGGAAGCCATCCATCTAACCCGGCCCTACGGAGTGGATGTCAGCTCCGGAGTGGAACGGAACGGCCACAAGGATCGTGAAAAAATCCAACACTTCATCTCACAGGCAAGAAAGGAGCCACCCCTATGACCTATGCCATTCATGAATCCCTAAACCTCCTGTCCCAGAGACAGGATCTCCCTGAAGAACTGACCTCCACTGTCGTTCAGGACCTTTTGTCCGGGAAACTGACCCCGGCTCAGATTGGGGGTCTGCTCCTGGGGTTAAGTCTTAAAGGCGAAACCCCTGAGGAGATCGCCGCCTTTGCCCAGACCCTAAGAGATGCCAGCCTTAAAATTAAAGCTCCTGAAGGAACGCTGGATACCTGCGGCACCGGCGGGGACCGCAGCGGTACCTTTAATATCTCCACAACCGCAGCCTTTGTCATCGCCGGGGCCGGGGTTCCGGTAGCCAAACACGGCAACCGCTTTGCCTCCGGCCGCTGCGGCAGTGCCGATGTTTTGGAGCAGCTGGGCATTTCACTTAAAACCACCCCTGAATCCAGCGAACGGCACCTGCAGCACATCGGCATGACCTTTCTCTTTGCCCAGGTTTATCATCCAGCCATGGCTAAGGTCGCCGCAGAGCGCCGCGAACTGGGCATTCGAACCATCTTTAATCTCCTGGGCCCTCTCCTTAATCCCGCCGGTGCTTCCTACCAACTGCTGGGAGTCTCTTCTCCTTCCCTGCTGCCCAAAATGGCCAAAGCCCTCCAAATTCTCGGCAGCAAACGGGCTGTTGTGGCTGTGGGTGAGGACGGTCTGGATGAAGTAACTCTAACAGGTGCGACCCAAGCCATCCTCATTGATGGCGGGGAGATACAGCCCTTTATCATCCGGCCTGAAGAATACGGTCTTAAGCTATGTTCCCTTCAGGACCTCCAAGGAGGCTCCCCTGCGGAAAACGGACAAATTACCCTCCGCATCCTTCAGGGAAAAAAAGGACCCCAGCGGGACATTGTTTTGCTCAACGCCGGAACCGCCCTCTACGCAGCCAATAAAGCGGCCGGCATCCGGGAAGGCATTGCCCTGGCGGCGGAAAGTCTGGATTCCGGCAAAGCCTTAAGTATATTGGAAAAACTCAAAGTTTCAGCCTAGCACCCTTGTAACACTTAAAAGGAGGATTCCATCATGATTGCGAAGGACCAGGATTTTACACCTCTGGCCAGCCGCTTCGGCACCTACGGAGGCGCTTATGTACCCGAGACCCTCATCCCTGTTTTAGATGAACTGGAAGAGGCTTATAACCAAGTCCGCAATGATCCCGGCTTTCAGAACGATCTGAAAGAGCTCTTATCCAACTATGTAGGCCGGCCTTCCCTCCTCTACTATGCCCAAAGGCTCAGCGAATCCCTGGGCGGAGCTCAGATCTATCTCAAACGGGAAGATCTCAATCATACCGGCGCTCATAAAATCAACAATACCCTGGGCCAGATTCTCCTGGCCAAGCGAATGGGCAAAACCCGGGTCATTGCGGAGACTGGAGCCGGTCAGCACGGAGTTGCCACCGCTACCGCCTGTGCCCTCATGGGCTTGAATTGTGTGGTCTATATGGGAGAGAAGGATATAGAACGGCAGCATTTAAATGTCTTGCGCATGCAGATGCTGGGCAGTGAAGTCCGCTCCGTCGCCACAGGCTCAAAAACCTTGAAGGACGCCATCAATGAAGCCTTAAGAGACTGGGTTGCCCACCCCCGGGATACCTTCTACTGCTTTGGGACCGCCGCCGGCCCTCATCCTTATCCAACCATCGTCCGGGATTTGCAAAGGATTATTGGTGAAGAAACCCGCTCTCAATTCCTAAGTCTCCGGGGACGTCTTCCCGATCTGCTCGTCGCCTGCGTGGGCGGCGGGAGCAATGCCATCGGTTTTTTCCATCCCTTTCTGGCTGATGAACATGTCCAACTGATTGGGGTTGAAGCCGGAGGAAAAGGCCCGGGCAGTGGAGATCACGCGGCGACCTTATCCTTAGGCCGTCCCGGCATCCTCCATGGCGCTTACAGCTATCTCTTGCAGGATGAAGAGGGTCAGATTCCCGACACCCACTCCGTTTCAGCCGGTCTTGATTACCCCGGTGTAGGGCCGGAGCATAGCCACCTGAAAGATATTGAACGCGCCCGCTATGTCAGTGTAACTGATAACGAGACCCTGGAGGCCAGCAAACTTCTTGCCCGTACGGAGGGGATCCTGCCCGCTCTGGAAAGCGCTCACGCCCTTGCTTATGCCCTAAAAATTGCCCCCACCTTTTCCCCGACCCAGCACATCATTGTCAATCTATCCGGTCGGGGGGACAAAGACATGGAAACCTTTGCTCACTTTATTCATGACTAACCACCAGCATGATTACCAACAGCATGGTTAGACAGCAAATGAACCAAACAAGAAAAAATAATTAAGGAGGGAATGCCGTGTCTGATCGTTTAGAAACAGCTCTGGCCAAAGCTCGCCTCAAAACACCCGAGAACCCTTTGGGCATGGGATTGATCACTTATCTCATGGCCGGGGACCCTGATAGTGATACCACCCTGCGCCGTTTAACCGGCCTTGTGAAGGCCGGAGTCGATATTCTCGAACTGGGTGTTCCTTTCAGCGACCCGATCGCCGATGGCCCTGTTATCCAATCCGCCGGCTTACGAGCCCTGCAGCAGGGGATGAATCTCCAAAAGATTTTAAATCTCACTACCCGGTTCCGCAAGGAAAACCAGACCACTCCCCTGCTTTTAATGAGCTATCTCAATCCCCTCATCCATTACGGCTATGATCGGTTTCTCACGGAAGCTTACGCAGCCGGAGTCGATGGTTTGATACTGCCTGATCTGCCGTGGCGGGAAAGCACACCTTTCCGGCAAAGGGCTTATGAACTTCTTCAGGACCGATTAGCCTTTATTCCCATGATTGCTCAGACCAGCCGGCCCGATCACATTCATGGCCTTGCCCAAGGGCAAAAGGGCTTTATCTATGTCCTCTCCCGTAACGGGATCACCGGAGGAGATGCGGAAATTCCGCCACAAACCCGGCAATTCATTGACTCTCTCCAGACCACTCTTTCCACCCCATGCTACGTGGGATTTGGAATCCAATCCCCAACCCAAGTGCATACATTGAGTCAAGCCTGCCAAGGGGTCATCGTGGGCAGTGCCCTGGTTCAAAAGTTTGCCGAACTCGATGCCTGTGCTCTCCCTGCTCACGAGTCAGTGCACCGCGAACAGGACATCTATACCTGGATTGGTTCCTTAAGAAAAACATCGGTCAGGGAGGAACTTGCATGCGAGTGATCCAAAAAGAGTGGCGGCCCGACCCTTTTCCTTCCCCCCATTCCGATTGGGTCATGAACCTTCTCCGGTTTTCCGAAACCCTGGGAGAAAAATGCTATACCCTTCTGGAAGGAAATGAGGAAGAGCATCAACGGACCTATTACGGATTCGGCGAAGGCTGGATTTTATCCCCTGAGACCCGGGAACCCGGCCTTCCTCCCGATCCCTTGGCTCACCTCAGGGATTTTTGCCGCCAAAACTTCCCCGCCGGGAGCTGTGAAAGCGGCATCATCGGCTACCTGGATTATGAGTGGGGGCTCCTCTGGCAAAAACCCCAAGCCACGTCAGCAAAACCCAGCTACTTTTTTCGCCTTTGTCCCATCAACCTGGTCTTCCTCCCCAGTTCACGAAAAGTCATCCTGGAGATATTCTCTGAAGATGACTCGGAGCTGAGCAGGCTCTATGATCATTGGTCAACACACCTTGACCGCTGGATTTCCCAAAATCACTGTCAAGATCACAATCACTGCCAAACCCATAATCACTGCCAGGATCATAATCACCTTCAGGAAGCTGCTCCGTCAGGGATTACAGCATCGGAAATCTCCACAAAACATCCATCTGCTCCCACCACCAGGCCAAACCAATGGCAGGCCAATTTCAAGCCTGCGGAATTTATATCCCGTGTGGAAAAAATCAAAGAGTATATCCACTCCGGCGACATTTTCCAAGCCGTACTCTCCCAGCGTTTTACCCTGAAGAGGACTATCGATCCCTGGTCCGCCTATCAAAAGCTGCGGATTGTCAACCCATCCCCCTGGCTCTTTTGCCTGTTTGGCGAAAAGGAAACTTTAGTAGGCAGCTCCCCGGAATTGCTTCTCTCCTCCATCGGGTCACAAATTCAAACCCGCCCCATTGCCGGAACACGTCCCCGGGGCAAAGATCCTCTGGAAGATCGACAGCTCGAACAAGAACTTCTGGACGATGCTAAAGAAATGGCCGAGCACGCCATGCTTGTTGACTTAGGCCGAAATGACCTGGGACGGGTTTCACACTATGGAAGTGTCAGTGTCGGTAAATTCTGCAGTGTCGAACACTTCTCCCATGTCATGCATATCGTTTCCTCTGTCGAGGGCCGGCTGGCCAAAGCTTACGATTCTTTGGATGCCCTAAAGGCTGTTCTGCCTGCAGGCACCTTAAGCGGTGCCCCTAAAGTCCGGGCTATGGAGATCCTCCAGGACTTGGAGCCTCCCCGCCGGGGTCCTTACGGCGGAGCCCTCGGTATCTATCGCTGGAATGGAGATCTTGATTTCTGTATCACCATACGAACCTTGATGATCAGGGATGATGAGGTCAGCGTGCAAAGCGGGGCAGGCATTGTTTTCGACTCCATTCCCCAACGGGAATATGAAGAGACCCTGCACAAAGCGAAGGCTTTATTCAAGGTCGTGGAAGATCTATAACAAAGAAGGTCTATAATATTCTGACAGTCCCGCGAAAGGAGGTTCCCTATGCTGACCATCATCGATAATTATGATTCCTTTACCTATAATCTGGTCCAAGCCTTCGGTGAATTGGGAGAAACGGTTACCGTTTACAAAAATGATGACGTATCAGGGGAAGAACTGCTTTCCGAAAATCCAGACGGGGTGGTCATCTCACCCGGTCCCTGCACCCCCAATGAAGCCGGGATCTCCCTTGAAGTGATCCGTCTCCTTAATGAACACGCCCAGAAAGGCCGTCCCATCCCTTTACTGGGAGTTTGCCTGGGCCATCAGGCTCTTGCCCAGGCCTTTGACTCGGAGATAATCCTCGCCCCCGAAATTGTGCATGGTAAACAGTCCCTCATTTATCATGACGAAACAGAGCTTTTTTCAGAGTGCACCCAAGGGTTCTTAGCCGGCAGATATCACTCCCTCATGGTCAATCCCCTTGGTTTGAACCCTCTTTTCATCGTCACCGCCCGCACGGAAAACAACCTGATCATGGGAATTCGCCATCGCTATTTCCCCTTTTATGGGGTACAGTTCCACCCGGAGAGCATCCTCACCCCGGAGGGACCACAGATCCTGCGCTCCTTTCTTACTCAGGTTCACCGTCAGTAGGGCGAAGCACCCATCATTGAACCGCTCATCATACAACTATGTCCCAAAAACGAAAGCGCTTTCGTTTTTGGGACTAACTCCAAATCATGACTGAAATATAGCGTTAAAGAAAAAGGAGTGCCGCAAAACGTTGACTCACCAACGTTTTGCGGCACCCTCAGCCTTATGCTGATTCTTCTTTTTTGTTCTTCTTGCTTTTATCGATGGTCACCAAAAGGGGTTCTTCCTTCTTCAGAATAACGTCCTTGGTCACCACGCATTTGGTCACATCGTTGCGGGAAGGCAAATCATACATTACATTCTGCATGATCTCTTCCACGATAGCTCTTAAGCCACGGGCCCCCGTATTACGCCGGATGGCTTCCTCGGCGATGGCCTTCAGGGCTTCCTCTTTAAATTCGAGGGCTACTCCGTCCAGCTCCAGAAGTTTTTCATACTGTTTGACCAGAGCATTCTTGGGTTCTGTCAGAATCCGCACCAATGCTTCTTCATCCAGAGCATCCAGTTTGACCATGACCGGTAAACGTCCCACAAACTCCGGAATGAGACCAAATTTGAGGAGGTCGGCAGGGAGAAGTTCCCTAAGGGTTTCCCCGATGTTTTGATCACTCTTCTTCTTAATCTCAGCCCCAAAGCCCATTACCTTTTTCCCGATGCGGTTCTGAATGATCTTATCGATCCCGTCAAAAGCCCCGCCCACGATAAACAAGATATTCGTGGTATCCAGTTGGATGAACTCCTGATGGGGATGTTTACGGCCACCTTGAGGCGGAACACTGGCTACGGTTCCCTCGAGGATTTTGAGAAGGGCCTGTTGGACGCCTTCTCCGGAGACATCACGAGTAATGGACGGATTCTCCGATTTGCGGGCTATCTTATCAATCTCATCAATGTAGACAATACCTTTTTCAGCTTTTTCCACGTCATAATCTGCGGCTTGAATGAGCTTGAGGAGGATATTTTCAACGTCTTCACCCACATAACCGGCCTCCGTTAAGGAGGTTGCATCCGCAATAGCAAAAGGCACATTCAAAACTTTGGCTAAGGTTGAGGCCAGTAAAGTCTTACCGGATCCAGTGGGTCCCAGCATAACGATGTTGGATTTTTGCAGTTCCACATCATCAATTTTCATACCCAGATTGATTCGCTTATAGTGGTTGTACACGGCCACAGCCAACGCTTTTTTGGCTTCGTCCTGCCCGATCACGTACTGGTCAAGAATTGCCCGAATTTCTTTAGGCTTTGGAATATCCCCTATCTCCATCCCCAAGTCCTCATTGAGTTCTTCCTCAATGATTTCATTGCAGAGTTCAATACACTCATCGCAGATATAAACTCCAGGGCCGGCAACCAACTTTTTGACTTGATCCTGAGTCTTTCCACAGAACGAACACTTAAGCTGGTTCTTTTCGTCGTTGTACTTTGCCATCCTCTCACCTCTCTAGCACAGAATACCTCTGCACATAGGCTATGCCTGCTCGACGAGGAAGTTTACCGTTTTTTCGGAAACTAAGCTCTGACGATACATGCCCATATCACCACGTGCCATGAGGGACTGTTTCAAATTTTCCGGACTGGTTTGATAACGTTCTGCAAGTTTTGCCAACTCATTGTTTAATTCTTCCTCGGATACTGTAATTCCTTCTACCTTAGCGATAGCTTCTAAAACAAGTTCGGTTTTAAGGTTTTCCGAAGCACGGGGGCGAAGTTCTTCTTTCATGGTATCCATACTGGTTCCCGTATAGTGGCAATAAGTTTCTAAATCCAGCCCTTGATACGAAAGATTTTGCGCCATGTCATCGAGCATCATGTCAATCCGGCTGTTCACCATGGCTTCCGGAACCTCGACACTGGCATTTTCTACAGCTTTGGCAACGATTGCATTTTTGTGTTCCATTTCTGCACGTTGTTCTGCCGCTGTCATAAGTTTGTCTCTCAAATCAGCTTTCAATTCATCAAGTGTCTCAAATTCGCTGATATCTTTAGCGAATTCATCATCCAAAGGTGCATATTCTTTTCTCTTCAGCTTATTGACCTTAACTTTGAACAAAGCATCCTTACCTAGTAGGTCTGCAACATGATATTCATCAGGGAAGCGAACGTTGACATCAACTTCCTGTCCAATTTGTGCGCCGATTAATTGTTCTTCAAATCCTGGGATAAAGGAGCCGGATCCGATAACCAACTCGTACCCTTCAGCTGTTCCGCCTTCGAAAGCTACCCCATCCACAGAACCGGCGAAGTCGATATTCACGGTATCCTGAGCTTGAACTGCGCCTTCTTCAAGATTAAGGACTTTGGCATGTTGTTCCTGCTTGCGCTGGAGCTCTTGTTCAAGCTCCTCATCGGTAACGACAGCCGCAGTCTTTTCAACTTCCAGGCCTTTGTAGCTTCCCAACTCAACTTCAGGCTTCACAGTGACCTTCGCCTTGAAAATAAGCTCTTTGCCATCTTCCATTTGGATGAGATCCACGTCCGGGCGATCTACCGGTTCAATCCCAGCTTCATTAACTGCTTTCATGTACTCAACACCGAGGATGTCATCTACTGCATCATTATAGAGTGCAGCCGTTCCCACGTAACGCTCTACCATGGTCCGTGGAGCTTTTCCTTTACGGAAACCTGGGATATTCACTTTGTTAGCTAAAGCTTTGGCAGCTTTGGTTACTGCGGCACTGAATACCTTCGCATCGACGGTAACTTCAAGTTCAACAGTATTCTTCTCTATTTTCTCCATTTTGACTGACATATGTGCTCCCCCTTAATACTTCCTTTGGATAAACTATAATCTAAGGAAAATCTAACTGCGTTTCTGAAAACATAAGATGAAGCTAGTGTGTCCGAAATTCCCTTAAGGCAAACTTGACATTTTTCGTCATTTACTGCCTGACCCTGCCCGTTTAGAACATGACCTAAAAGGGGAACTCTGCGTTCCCCCTCAAAGCAGGTTTCCATAAAGGAAACTTCCTTCCGATGAAGTTTACTCCACCTAAAGATTGAGTTATCCGTTACATGGGAAAAGTTTTCCAAAGGTTTAAATTAGCAAATTTACCTGACCATTCTACCAGACGGCGCAAGATAAATCAAGAACTTATCAGGCAGAACTCATTAGGCAATGTTCCTTGAGATTAAGAAACGGATTATTGAACGAGTGCCAGGATTTCCTCCACAGCCCTTTCCGCAGCATGACCGGGCAAAGCCTTGGCTGCCGCCCGACGCATGCTCTCAATCTCTTCAGGGTGGCTAAGAAGGTATTGAATCGTTGCTTCCAGCTCCTCCTCAGTCTTCGCCAGCTTGGCCGCTCCAATCCGCTCTAAGAAGCAGGCATTTTCCTCTTCCTGACCAGGGATGGGTTTATAGATAATCATGGGCAATTTCTTAGTCAAAGATTCCGATACAGTAAGCCCTCCCGCTTTGGTGATCACCAAATCTGAAACGCTCATCAGTTCCTCTACATTATTAATATACCCATAGCAAACCATAGGATTGCGCCCCTCCATACCTTCCAGGCTCCGGTAAAGCTTTTCGTCACGGCCGCAGACCACAAGAACCTGAAGGGGATATGACGAATCGAGCAGAAACTTGCAGATGTGCTTAGAGCCTCCCAGCACCCCATAGGCCCCTACCATCACCAGAATGGTCGGTCGGATGGGCCTGAGGTTAAGTTTCTCGGTAATCTCCGAGCGGTCAAGCTCCTCTTCAAATTTTGGATCGACGGGGATTCCCGTAATGCGGATCCGTTCCGGAGCAATTCCCCCGGCGATCAGATCCTTATAAACATCCTGGCACCCTGCAATATAAAGGTCCACTCCCCGCTGGATATACTGACTATGGACCCCATAATCCGTGACCACAGAGACCACCGGAGCATGAATCACGCCCTTAAAGCGCAGTTCACCCAAAACGCCGGCGATCACCGGATAGGTGCAAATGATCACATCAGGGTTCAGCCCCTTGATATAGTCCAGAAATTCTTTGCGCCCCAATATATTGATAAAACGCTGGATAAGAGACTGAGGTCGTATCTTTGAGGTTCGATAATAAAACATACCATAGAGTCTCGGTGTATGCTTAATAAGCTCAATGTAGGTATTCTTGACAATTGTATTTAATGTTTTACTGATGAATGCCCCAAAATCCAGGTGCGTAATCTCTGCTTCCGGTGATTTTTTACGAACGGCTTCGATCAATGCTTCCGCAGCTCGAAGGTGACCTGCTCCGAATGTCGCCGAAAACACTAAGACCCTTAACTCCCCCACGCCAAATCCTCCTTTGGGTTAACTTACATTCCCATTTTAACTCAAAAACAACAAATCTCAAACTTAAGTTTTTCTTAATTTCACATTCTTATAATTGATTATGCTTTTAAAAAGCTTGTCATTTAAGGGAAACTGAGCTATAATCAGACAGTAAATCAATTGCGAGAGTGGCGGAACTGGCAGACGCACTGGATTTAGGTTCCAGCGGGAAACCGTGGGGGTTCAAGTCCCTTCTCTCGCACCATCAACGTACTTGCAGACAACCATAGTATATACTATGGTTGTTTTTTATTTTTAAGAATCTTTTCAGCAAAAGTTCAGTTAGTTTTCAGGTTTGTCCTTTAAACTGTTTTATATATAAAAAGATAGATGTCTTTATCTCTCCCCCCTAATACATAAAAACAGGAGGAATGATCATGATCCAAACCGGAAACATCACTTCCACAGAGCTTTCCTTTAAAAAAGATCAACCATCCCTTAATAAATCGGAAAAAGAGTCCGGTGTTATTAAAAAGGAAACAGAACCTACTGTAGCCAAAGCAGAACCGGCTACAGCGACTGAAGGGACTGTCACCGTAGGCATCTCTTTCGACGGAGATACTGCGGAAATCAGTGAAAAAGGAATGCAAACAGCCATGAGTTCCTCTTCACAGAACGAACCATCGGGAAATACAGAATTAAGCCAAGCCTCTTCTACCGTGAAAACCCTGCTTCAAGACGATTCCACAGCAGACACCGACACCAGCAACTTGTCCCAGTATTCAGAAACCCAGCTTAAAAGCATGGTAAGTCAGGGGACCATTACGCAAAGCCAATATATTAAAGAAATGAGCAGCAGAGCGGGAAAAGCAGAACAGTAAAAATCCGTCATAAAGCCATCTTGATCGAATACTCTCACTACTCAAAGCAGGGCTGTGTAAAATCATCAGATTTTATCACAGCCCTATTAACTGAAAATGACCACTGCCGATACTGCACCCTATACTGTAGCGCTCCGCAGCAACAATCGCGTATATTCCTCCTGTGGATGATCAAAAACCCTGCTCGCCGCACCCTGCTCAATGATCCTCCCTTGACGCATAACATAGACCTTGTCGGCGATTTTCCGCGCTAAAAAAATATCATGGGTTATATAAAGCATGGAAAATCCCCGGATATTCTGCAAACCTTTGAGCAAACGCAGCAAATTAGCCGCATTGGAGGGATCCAGCATGGAGCTGATTTCATCCGCTATCATCAGCTTAGGATTCATAACCAACGCTCGGGCGATGGCGACCCTTTGCCGCTGCCCTCCGCTTAAAGTGTGGCCGCGCCTGCGCAGAAATACGTCATCATAAGGCAACTGCACCTGTCCTAAAGCCGTTCTGACCGCCTGCAAACGCTCAGCCCTTTCACCTATTTTAATAATATCAAGAGGTTCCTGCACAATCTCCCTGACCGTCAGATGCTCATTGGTAGCGGAAATGGGATCCTGAAAAACGATCTGAATGCCCTCCGGCTTTGCTGTTTCGCTGTTGCCCGTCACCTTACGCCCTTCAAAATACACTTCACCGCTGTCGGCATCCATAATCCCGCTTAATATCCCGGCCAGGGTGGTCTTTCCTGATCCGGATTCCCCGATTAGCGCCACCACTTCACCGGCTTTGATCTCAATATTGCAGTCCAGGCAAGCCTTGACCCGGCGATTTTTAGTGTGATAAGCTTTTTCGATCCCCGAACCGGCTAAGAGGGTAACAATCCCCCCGCGCAGACAGGCCACCTGTCTCTGCTCCCCTACCCCTTCCAAAACGGGATGTTCCCTGAGACACTCCTCAATCCGCTGATTGCAGCGGCTGTAAAAAGGGCATTGCTGCTCATGAGTTATCTGTATCTCACCGGGAATGCCCCACATATCCCGGTAGGGATGAATGGATGGAGAAGAGTAAATCAACCCTCTCGTATAAGGATGCCGGGGATCATGCAGGATATCCTTTGTACCGCCCTGCTCCACCATATTGCCCGTGTACATCACCAAAATCCGGGAGGTCATGGCCGCGATAACGGGCAGCTCATGGGAGATAACCAACATGGCAAACCCCTTTTCCCGCTGCAAATCCAGCAAAAGCTGAACCATCTCCTGTTTGGATACAGAGTCCAGGGAGGTGGTCGGTTCGTCAACAATCAGCACATCGGGATCACAGGACAGAGCCATGGCAATCAATATCCTTTGGCGCATGCCCCCGGAAAGCTGATGGGGATAGGCAGCGGTCAGAGAGGAGTCCAGCCCGACCATCCGGATCAGATTTTCCGTTTTGGCCCGGGCTTCTTTTTTCTCCATTTCCAGATGCCTGATCAGGCATTCCCCGATTTGATCACCGATAGAAATCACGGGGTTCAAGACATCCAAGCTGTTTTGAAAGGCGACCGCAATCCTTTTCCACCGATAGCTGTCACGTTCCTGCTCGGACAGAGTGATCAGCTCCGTGCCCTCAAAACATATACTGCCGCTGACCTGGGCGCAGTTCTCCAAAAGACCCATAATCGACATAGCCAGCGTGGTTTTTCCACTTCCCGATTCGCCGATGATACCGATGCATTCTCCTGAATCCAAGCGCAGACTGACATTATGCACGGCATTAATATCGGTGTCCCGTCCATAACGGACATATACATTATTGATCTCTAAAACTGACATCATAACCTCCCAACTTCCTTGACACTATCCTAAATTTTAGTATTCACGATTTTTTCCAGATCCCGGCTGATAAAAGCAACCGCGACAACCAGGATCAGCAAGGCCGCTAAAGGAGACATAATCCACCATTTCCAAAAATCCGTAAAATAAATGCCCGGAAAGTTAATGGAGCGATTAAGAATAATACCCCAGCTTTTCGAAAGGGGATCCCCCAACCCCAGAAAAGAAAGCCCCGCTTCCGCAACCACCGCATGACTGACAATACGAATCATACCGACGGAAATAATGGGCAGCAGCCCGGGGATAAAGTGCTTGACCGCCAAATGGCGAAAACCGGCGCCATAGCTTTTGGCAGCTGCAATAAAGTTCTCATGGCGCATAGCAAGCACTTTGGAACGAGCCGTCCGCGCCGGTCCCACCCAGGAAAGCAAAGCAATCACCAAAACAATATTGGTCAGGCTCGCTCCGAAAAAAGCTCCTAAGACAATCATCAGGGGCAGTTGAGGAATCGACATCATCACATCGCATAGCCCTGTAATCAGCTTATCTATCCACTTACCATAATAACCTGCCAAAATCCCCAGAGAACTACCCCCGATTCCTGCCAGCAGTGCCGTTGAAAAACCCACCAGCATACTGATGACCGCGCCATGACAGATTTGGGCAAAGATATCGATGCCCAAATCGTCCGTCCCCAGCCAATGGTCAAGGCTCGGTGCCTCCAAAGCATTGCCGCTCGGTATTTTGTGCAGGTTTTCCAAAAAGAAAAAAGAAATAAAGCATAAGCATACCATGAACAGAATGGCCCCCATGCCGAATTTCCCATATCCGGAAAAGGAGGTCCAAAATCTCTTTAAGATCTGTTTCATCTATTCCACCCTTGGATCCAATTTTCTGTAAACCAGCTCCGCAATCCAATTCATCAGCAGCACTGTGAGCGTAATCGCTAAGAAAATCCCTTGAATCAAAACATAATCCCGATTGAGCACCGCTTCACGCATCAGCCGTCCGACTCCGGGATAAGCAAACACGGTCTCAATCAAAACCGCTCCTCCGAACATGGCCCCCATACTCATAAAGATCCTTGCTACCACAGGGGGCAAAGCATTGCGCAAGGCATGCCGGAAGATGATGCTCCTTTGTTTAAGGCCCTTGGCCTTGGCCGTCCGGATATAGTCCTTGGAAAGTACGGTCAGCATGCTGTTGCGTGATAAGAGATAAAAACCTCCGATCCGGGTCAGAGCCAAGGTCAAAACCGGCAGAGCGGCATGATGGAGGAGATCCCCCAGCTGTTCTCCCCGGGAAGCGAAGGAAGCAAAGACCGTACTTCCTCCCGACAAAGGAAACCACTGCAGCTGGGCGGCAAATACAAACAGGAACAGCACGCCCAGCAAAAAAGAAGGGATCTCCGCAACGATCACCATTGCCCCATAAAGGAGTTTATCCACGGGCTTATCCCGCTGCCAGGAGGACAAGGCTCCCAAGACCGTGCCCACCAGGCTGCTCAGCGCCAATGAAGTGATCACGATCAAGAACGTCCAAGGAATGCGGGTTAAGATCATTTCCGCAACATCACTATTATAGTAAATGCTATAGCCCAAATTCCCTTGCAGCAGGCCCGTAATATACTGCCAGAATTGGATAGGCAGAGGCTTAGCCAATCCATAATAGTCTTTATAATGATCGATCTGCTCTTGTGAAAATACAGCGGAGACATTTCCGTCTTCTACCGAAAGATAGAGGAAGGGATCGCCGGGCATTAATCTGGGCAAAAAGAAATTAATGCAGATAATCACTAACAGCACACTGAGATAGTGTTTTTTCATCGTTTACCCGCGAATTAAATAGGACAGCTTGTTATGATCGCATTTGCTGTGATCATAACGGAACATCCAGCCATCATAGGTGGCATTGCGGTATACAAAATTATCCAAGGCGCCATGAAGCATAATCATGGGCACTTCATCCGCAATCAGGCTCTGCAGTTCAAAAATCATCTCCTGACGGGCTTTTTCATCCCGTTCAGCTGCCTGAGCCTGAGCAAGGGCGATAACCTCCTCATTGGACCAGCCTTTAATCGTCTTTGCCCCTTTGCCATAAACCGTTCTCAGGTAATCGGGATCGCCGCCCATTGCCCCTGAGTTAATAAGCAAAAGCTGGTATTTGCCGGTATTGACGGCATTGTCCCTGGTTTTGGCTTCCACACTTTCCACCGTAACATCGATCCCTATTTCGGCTAAGGACAGCTTCACCAACTCCGCAACCTTGATGCCGTCAGCCGAATTATCCGTTAAAAGTTCAAAGGAATAGGTTTTCCCGCCCAGAAGTTCACGGGCTTTGTCCGGATTATAAGTATACTGTTCAATGGTCTCATTATACCAAGGGCTCACCGGGAGCACATAGCCCTGGCTGCTGATGGCGGCCGCCCCCCGGGCTGCTTTATCCACCAGTTCCTGGCGATTGATGCCATAAACCATGGCTTTGCGCAGATTAACATCCCGAAACTCCTCTACAGCCTCCATGTTCATCATCAAGCGGTAGCTATGGTAGGAGTGAGCATTTTTGATCGTGTATTCCGGATTGTTTTGATAGTTAGGAAGGATATCAGGGGAAGCATTAATCAAATCAATTTCTCCATTAGCAAACGCCAGAACGCTGTCGCTGACCGGAACCCATTCTATGGCCGCAGCGGCCGGCTTCAGTCCCCAATATTGCTCAAAGGCCACATAACGATAAGCACCCTGCTGGGGATCATAGGTCTCCAGCCGATAGGGTCCGCTTCCTATCGCTGCATCCTCTCCTGTATAGGCTGCCGGATCCGCAACTTTCTCCCAGATATGTTTAGGCAAAATACGGACATTGCCGATCTTGGTCAGATAATTATTATCAAAGCGGTCAAACGCAACTTCAATGGTATAGGTATCCACTACCCGGGTCTGCGCAACAATATAGTTTCCGCCGGCCAGTAAATCATTGGAAACAGGGGGATGGTCCTGATAATAAGACAAGGTAAACGCCACATCTTCCGCTGTTAAAGGGATGCCGTCATGCCATAAGGCATTTTCTTGCAGATGGAAGGTATAGACCGTTCCGTCATCATTGATATCCCAGCTCGCCGCCAGCCACGGTATATTCCCCTCTTCGTCTTTTTCCAGAAGGGAATCATACAGCAATTGCATCTTGGACATTCCGGGCCCACGGGGCACATGCTTGAAGGGATTGGGCAACCCTGTATCCCCACCTGCCAAACGCAGGATCAGACTATTTTCTTGCTTGACATTTTCCCCCTCCCCGCTCTTCTCCGCAGCAGCCTTTTCTCCTGAGCATCCGGCCAGTCCCAACAGCATGACCAGAGTCAATACCCAAGCAGCCGCACCCGCTGAAAACCTCTTCGCTTTTTGAATCATCTTAATTCCTCCACCTTTTTACTTCTGACCCTTACTGTCTCCGCATTATGCCTTGACTTACACTTTCCATAGGATCATCGCCAGAGTTGCTTTACTATCTACTGAAAATGTTGCTTGTTCAGCGTGCCTGGATATCAATTCGGCAAGATCCATCCGTTTAAGCTGTGCTGCCTGGCCGTAACGGCCTGCATATTGTTCGACAGCCTCTTCGACAGTAAAGGAAGTCACTTCCCTCTGTCTTAAATAGCAGATTTCCGGTTCGTAACCCTCCAGCCATAAAAGATTGAACACAGCCTGCACCATATCCCTGTCATTATGGGGCTCATAGGAACGAGGAGAGTCCAAAACCTGCGTCAAATACGCCGATAGGGAATCAGTGGTTTCAATATACTGGTTAATCAGGCAAAATCCCTTGGCGGCCTCCAGCATCTTATAAAGGCCTTCAGGACAACGAATTGCCGGGCACATGGAAGCAAAGACAAGGTCGAAGTGTTTTCGCCATTGCAAAGCTGCCAAATCTGCTCCCGTCCATTCCAGCTTGGCATAAGTAAGATTGGTTACCCCTGCTTCTTGAGCATTGTGTCGCGCCAGTTCCAGCATATTCGCAGAAATATCCGTAATGGTCACATGCTCGGCATGAGCCGCAAAAGGAACCGCATACCGTCCGCTGCCTCCTCCAATATCCAATAGATTGGCTCCGGCCAAAAGGCCCCTCTCCCGCAGAATCGCCGTAACCTTTTCCACCAACTCTGAACGGTCCCGCTGCTGAGACCTGTAAAAATGATTAGCCCTGGCATCCCAGGCTTCCTCTGCTCCCTCCGCCCCCTTGTAATTCTTGAGCAGCATCTGTTCATAAATTGTCTTATCCACATTAAAACCCCTTTCAAGTTAGCTTAAGCTAACCTTTTAAGAAAAAAATCCGCCTTGCTCAAATAATGATCTCTTTTATTTTAAACAAGGCCTAAGTCTTAGCTTTTCAGCCAATAAATGATAATGCAAATCAACTGCATTTATCTATAAATTACTATAATTCATCATTTTTTGCAATAGTTTTCGCTTATTTAAATTAGTAATTACTTAATTATTTCAACTGATAACCGTGGGTTCTTTTCAAGGCTGCCTAAGAATTAACAACCCCTCCTGCGGTTTCGCCTTGACACTGCCCAACTATCACTGTATTCTAAAACATATTTAAGATAATATGCCTGCTATTTCTGACACATTGGGGGTACAAGCTAGGAGTTGTTAATGTGGATGATCTTCTGAAAGTCATGAAAGCTTTATCCGACGAAACACGCCTTAAAATTATCAATCTTCTTTTGGATTTTGATTTTTGTGTAGGTGCCCTTTCGAGGCAACTGGGTATTTCGGAAGCTGCCGTTTCCCAACATCTGCAGATTTTACGCAAAGCCGGACTGGTAACAGGTGAAAAAAGAGGTTATTATACCCATTATGATGTAAAGAGAGAGTTATTAGAAAAAACGGCCCAATCACTCCTCTCGATTGCTGCACATGAGGCACCGCGTAAAGATTGCCGCCTACACTTAACCGGCAACCATCAGTATTGCGCCAATATCAATCCTTCCGCAAAATCGTAAATAATCCTTGCAGTTAGCTTGATTAAACTGCAAGTAGCATAATTTATTTGATTCATTCTCTTCGTTGCGTTCGCAACAAAACCTTGATACACAGCACTTGTATTCATACTTGTTGTCTTAGGTCGGCCTTGGCGGCCGGCCTAAGACGTTTTAGTCCGCGTTATAGATTTTATAGCTATAACCACGACCCTTCGTCTGCCCACGGCTGGGAAGAGTTAAGGTTTTGCTAAATACGATAATTTATTGTGATCAGGTTTATTACTATCGAAGGTGTAGACCCAGCCATTATACTTTGCGGGGCGGTAGACATAATTGACCTTATCCGACTGCAAAAGAACGATAGGAACATCTTCGGCGATCAGCCTTTGCAGTTCATGGATCATCCCCAGACGCTTTACCTCATCGGCTTCCGTAGCCTGGGCACGGGCTAGATCGTTAATGGTTGGATTGCTGTAACCGGAAAGCAGGGTGGACTTTTCACCATAAATATTTCTTAAATAATCCGGATCTCCGCTCATGCCCCCTGTATGGATCAGCAATAACTCATAATTTCCCTGTTTCAATGCTCCATCACGGGTTTTGGTATCCACCGTTTTGATCGTAATATTAATTCCCACCTGCTCATAACTCAGCTTGAGCAATTCGGCAATTTTGGTTTCGACCATATCCCCGACCAGCATTTCGAAATGATAGGTCTGACCGCCTAACAACTCCTTAGCTTTTGCCAGGTTGAACTCATATTGCATAATATCCGGGTTATACCATTTCTTGTCGTAATCGGGGATATACCCCATGCTGGCTATGGTTCCCGCACCACGGTCCACCTTATCAATCAGCTCCTGACGGTTGGCGGCATAAGCCAAGGCTTGACGTACAGATTGATTTTGCAAGGCGGGAACGACTTTCATATTCATCATGAGCCGATAGGCATGATAGGGGTGTTGCTTATCAACCTGGTATTCCGGATTTCCTTCATACCGTTCCAGAAGGTCGGCGGAGACATTCAGCAGATCGATCTCCCCATTTTCAAAGGCTAGTGTACTATCGCTCACCGGTATCCATTCAATGGCCGCTACAGCATGCTTGGGCCCCCAGTATTGCTCAAAGGCCACATAACGATAGCTGCCTGTCTGAGGTTCATAATCCGTCATCACAAAAGGACCGCAGCCAACTACTTGTCCTTCACCGGCAAAGCTAAGGGGATCTTCGACATTTTCCCAGATATGCTTCGGTATGATCCGTGCCGTCCCTAATTTTCCCAGATTTACGTTTTCGAATTTTTCCAATGTTATTTTTATCTTCAAAGGTTCCAGTACTTCAATGTTTTTGATGATGCTTTTGCCATTTGCGTGGATATCGTCGGACACAGGCGGATGCTCCTCATAATAACGGAATGTAAAAGCAACATCTTCGGCGGTAAAAGGGGTTCCGTCATGCCAAAGGACATCTTCTTTCAGGGTAAAGATATATTCAGTTTTGGCATCATTGCTCTCCCACTCTTTGGCAAGCCAGGGGATATACCCATTTTCATCCTTTTCCAACATGGAATCATAGATTAAACGCATCTTTTGGATGCCGGGTCCCCTGGGAGTATGGCGAAATGGATTCGGCACACCGAAATCCCCTCCGGCAAGACGGATAACCACAGGCTCAGCCTGGGAGGCTTCAGATGAGGCCGCCGCTTTGGAAGAGCTGGCCGGAGTGCTTGATTCTGCGGGCTGTGTTCGTGAATTGCAAGCCGTAAGGCCTATGGTCATGACTAAAAATAATAGTAAGAGTATCTTTTTCCAGCTGTTATTCAAACTTATCCCTCCACACAGTCTCTTTGACCGTTATTTTTTCCAATAGATCACCGCCAAAGTTGAATTATTGGCAATCGTCAGCTCGCCGTTAGTGGCCGCTGAAGCGATGATCTCCGCCATGTCCATTCCCTGAGCACGTACGGCACCGGCCAACCGCGGGCTGTGGCTTTGGAGCGCTTGTTCCACTGTAACTTCCCTTTGGCTTTTGTCCTGAATATAGGCAATTTCCGGTAAGTATCCCATCATCCACACTAAAGAGAAGAGAGCATAAGCCGCATCCCGGTTGTTGCCCGGCAATTTTGATTTCTCAATTCCGGCGGACTGGATGATAACTTCCGACAAGGAGTCTTCAATCTGCACGAATTGTGTGACTGCACAAGCGTATCGGGAGGCCTGGGACATCTTTTCCAGCCCTTTCCTGCTGCGGATTGCCGGGCACATCGAGGCAAACACAAAGTCAAACTTATTCTCCCAACCTATTCCGGCAAGATCGGCACTCTCCCAATCTAATTTTACATAGTTTGCATTACGAACACTTTGTTCCTCCAGACTCATTTTGGCGTAATTCAGCATCTTCTCCGAAATATCGGTTAAGGTGACATGGCCAAACATCTGGGCAAGATGCAACGAATAGCGCCCGGCCCCACAGCCGATATCCAAGGCTGTGCCCTCTTTCCGAAAGATTCCCTTATCCTGGAGCAGGGTGAGGGGTTTTGGAGGGCCACTGCTTTCAAAAGCCCGCTGTGATAAATAAAAGTCTTCTGCTTTTGTATCCCAGTAAGCTTCCGGGTTAACGGTGGGAGATCCCTCCTTTAAAAGACCTTCCAAATATGCTGCATCCATAAAAAGCCTCCTCATCAAAAATAATGCTCTATAGTTAGCTTAAGCTAACCATGGAGCATTATAACGCATTTCCTGGATATTTTCGGTTGCGTACGCAACGAACTTTCTTTACTTAGGAATCATTTCCTGGATATTGATAATATAAAAATCAGATTTGCAATAGGCAATCAGCCCTTCGTCACGCATTTTACTCAATTCACGGGAAAGTGCGCTTCGCTCGATCTGCAGATAGTCAGCAAGATCATTGCGATTAAAAGGAATACTGAATTGATGATTGCCGGTTTCCTGCATCTGCATCAACAGATAAGCCTGTATTTTTTGACGTAGTGTCCTGTAGGAAAGTATGTCAAGTCTTTGATTGAGTTTACTGTTGTACTCGGACATTGAAATAAGCAGATTTTCCATAATCGTAGTGCGAAAGTGACAGCTGCAGGCATGGGGAGACACAATTTTCCCGATTTTCAGCTTTAAAGCAGTGCACTTCCCGGTAGCCCGAATACATACGGGCGTCTTTTGTACACCCGAACCTAGCGCTATTTCGCCGAAAACGTCGCCGGGCATTATATGCTCCACCACAATACGCCGTCCCAGCATGTTATCAATCACAACCTGGGCACAGCCTTTGAGCAATAGGCCTGCTTCATCGGTTGTTTGATCGATATTGAGCAAAACATCACCTTTGTCAAACTCCGCTTGTATGGCATGCAGGCATTGCAACGCATGAGGAATGTCTTCAGGAGCGATTCCAGAAAATAGTCTATAGCTTTTAATTAAATCAAGAGTCATCTTTTTTTCCTCGATTGTTCCCAGCAAGCACTCTAATATAACTGCTCTATCAACAAAAGTTAGCTTACGCTAACTATTATACTAGAGGTTTGGCCTGAAGTCAATTTACCCAGGCATAGTCTATTGTTTTTGCCAATCTTAAAAATCGAAGCTGCTGTTCCTCAACATCTTCATATTTTACGCAGAGCCGGACTGGTAACAGGAGAAAATAAAACAACGAAAGACGACTTCCGGCAGAGCAAAATCTACCGGAAACCGTCTTTCGTTGTTTCGGGCTGTCTTGCTGCAACAGCCCATTTTGCGCTTTTGTCTAAATTCTACAGTTTCTTTTTGTTTGACTTCCCATTCCCCGATCGTCGTCACGACCACGGGCCTGGCTTTATCCTGACCTCGCAAACCTCATTCTGTCTGAAACTGCTTCAACGCCGGTTTGAATTCTGCTCCGAATCCATCATCAGCGCTCTCATTTTATATTACGAAAACTTAATGGCATTTTAAGGGGGGCAGTCATCAAATCTTTATCCAAAAATGCCCTTGGGCGAATACTTTCCCGGAATCAATAGGCTATTGCTTTACTTATCCAATCTTTCCGTTTGAACAGGGACGGGAGCAGCCACGCCGATAAAAACGAAACGATCTTTACCGGTGTTTCTCATGCCATGAGTTTGTCCCTGTTCAGCGAGAACAGCCATGCCTTTGGAGATCGGAACTTCTTTGCCGTCTCCGGCAAAGTACAAGCCGGACTCCCCTTCAAGACAAATCCATACATCATCAGCATTGGGATGCATATGTAGGAATACTTCTTGCCCTGGCTCCAGACACCACATGGCGGCGAGAGTTTTTTCCGATTGATAAACGACCACTTTTTGGGGTACGTTTGCGTCAAACTTAGCTAATTTTGTCAAATCATACAGTCTTTTTTCCACAACAATCAACTCCTGCATCATAATTTTTTCCTGTCCCTAGGATATGTACATATTTCTATGTATATTTTATCACATTCGCTTTGTCGTAAAAGGTCCTTTGGAGAACCCAGGCAAATTATTTTATGGAGATCTGATAGTGCAAGAAAGGGAGCTGCACCTTGGTAACCTTTCGGTTGATAAAAGGGGCAGCTCCCTTGAAAAATTAGATAGAAATAATTTTATCAGGGTTAAAACGGTTAGCCGGGTCAAAGGTTTTCTTAAGTTTACGGAAGGCTTCCATGGCTCCCGGTGTAAATTCAACATCCATATATTTTTTCTTGACCACACCAATGCCGTGTTCCCCGCTCATAGTGCCACCCAGAGAAACAGCCAGCTTACTCAGGGCTCCTTCTGCACCATGAACCCGTTCCACTTCATCAGCATGCCGCTGATCGAAGAGCACCAAAGGATGGAGGTTGCCGTCTCCGGCATGAGCCACCAAACCGATGATCATATCATACTCTTTGGCGATCTTAAGGATTCCTTCAATAGCTTGGGGGAATTCACTTCTCGGCACCGTGATATCCTGAATCGAATAGCAAGGTTTAACACGAGCCACCGAACCGAAAGCAACCCGGCGGGAAAGCCAGATTTGATC